>JANLWV010000400.1:0-1982 GCA_031364765.1 Vicinamibacteria bacterium | reverse complement strand
CCCGCGACGCGCATCCGCTCCCGAATATCGGGAGGAATGATCATCCCCGGAACTTCGTTGTGCAGGAACTCTGCGTTCTTATGGGAGTAGAGGGGCAGGCTACCGATGAGCACCGGTGTCTTCAGGTACTGAATCGCCTTCAGGAACTTCTCGACTTGCTTCGGGTCGTAGACAGGTTGCGTCATGATGTACTCGGCGCCTGCCTTCACCTTCTCTTCGAGGCGCCGCAGTTCCTTGTCCCAGTCGGGCTTTGACGGATCGGCGCCGCAGCCGATGTGAATTCCGAGCGGCGGTCCGATGGGATTGCCGGCGAGGTCGCACCCCCGGTTCAGGTGGCTGAGGATGCGGATAAGGCCGATGGAGTCGACATCGTAGACCGCGGTGGCGTCCGGGTAGTCGCCGAGTTTGGGCGGGTCGCCGGTGATGCACAGGATATTCCGCAGCCCGAGGGCGTAGCAGCCGAGGACATCCGACTGGATGCCCAGGAGGTTCCGGTCGCGGCAGGTGTAGTGAAGGATGGTATCGAGGCCGGTCTGTTGTTGAGTGAGAAGGCACAGGGACTGAGCGCTCATACGCGCCGTGGCGCGCGGGCCATCGGCGACGTTGATCGCGTCGACTTCGTTCTCTTTGCACTCGTGGGCCTTCTCGATCACCCGCGATGGATCCACACCCCTGGGCGGATCGAGCTCGATCGACACCACGAACTTGCGGCCGAGCTTGTGGGCGATGGCGCTCTTCTCGGCCCGCGGGACCGGAGGCTGGGCCTGCTTCGCGGGATCGCTGACTCTGATGGTGTGGGTGTCGGCTCGGACCGGTTGAACCATGCGCAGCGAACGCGCGAGGTTCTTGATGTGCGCAGGGGTGGTTCCGCAGCATCCTCCGACGATCCGCGCGCCGGCCTCGATGAAGCGCCGGCCGTACGAAGCCATGTACTCGGGCGTGCACAGGTAGACGTACCGGCCATCGACGTAGGCGGGTGCGCCCGCGTTTGGCATGGCCACCAACTTCGCGGTCACCGCCGCCGCCACCATTCGCTCGATGGTTTCGAGCATGGGCTGCGGGCCCTGCGAGCAGTTGGCGCCGATGAGGGGGACCCCTTCGGCCTCCAGTGCGGCTACCACCGCCTCCGGCGATTCGCCGATCACCGTGGAACCCTCGTCGGTAAACGTGAGCGACACGATCACCGGAAGGTCGCCCACCGTTCTCACCGCGGTGAGCGCCGCTTTCGCCATGTCGAGCGACGGCATGGTCTCGATGAGGAAGAAGTCGACCCCGCCTTCCTTGAGAGCCGCGGCCTGATCGGCGTAGGCGGACACCGCGTCCGCGAGCGAGATGTGTCCTAGAGGCTCGAGGGGTTTGCCCAGCGGACCGAGGGCGCCCGCGACCAGGACGTTCTCACCCGCCGCTTCGCGCGCGAGGCGCACGCCCTCGCGGTTGATCTTCGCGAGTTGAGAGTCGAGGCCATGGGGCCCGAGTTTGAACCGGTTGGCGCCGTAGGTGTTCGTCTCGATGAACTGGGCGCCGGCGTCGACGTATTCCTGGTGCACCTGCTTCACGAGGCCAGGCGACGAGAGGTTCAACTCGTCGAAACAGCGGTTCACGAAGACGCCGCGGCTGTACAGTATGGTCCCCATGGCGCCGTCGCCCAGGACCACGCCCTTGGCCACAAGGTCCAGTATCGACGCACGTTTGGTGAGGGTAGAAGGGTCGGAAGCCATCGGCGCGGAGGTTAGCACCGCGACGGAGGCAGAGAGGAATTTCCGTCTCGCGTACTCGTGATCGTCCGTAGAAGCTGATAAGCCTTAGATGAAGTCCGTTTAGTCGTACTCGTCCTCGGCCGTGATGCCTCGCACGCACAAGTCCCCTAATTCCGCCGTCCAAGTTCACGTGGGCACCGGGACTCCAGGCCGTTCCCGCAACCGCCATAACTTCGGATCGTCCACGTTTGGGTTGACACCCGAACGTAGGGTCGTTCACGAAAC
>JANLWV010000371.1:0-6989 GCA_031364765.1 Vicinamibacteria bacterium | reverse complement strand
CTCAAGAGTCTTGAGGAGCCGGCTCCCGGGGCGGTGGTTTTATTGACCTCATCGTCGCCCACGTTTCTGCGGCCCACCATCCGGTCCCGCTGCGCTTCCATTCGGCTGTCCGGGGTGCCGCTAGGTTTGATCGAAGGGCGTCTTTCTGCGTCGGGCGTCACCGCGTCCGAGGCCCGATTCAGAGCGCTGGCCTCCGGGGGCAGCCTGGCGCGGGCACTGCAGTCCACCCCCCCCTTCGACGATCTGCGCGACCAGCTCCTCCGGCGCTTCGGCGGCGGAAAGGACGCTGAGGTCGCCGCGTTCGTAGCGGCATCGATGGCGGGGAGCAAAGACACCGACCGGGACGCCACGCTGCACCTCTTCGCTACGCTGCTGCGAGACATCGCGGTGCTGCAAACCGGGGGCTCTGCGGACTCCCTCGTTCACGCGGAGGTGAGCGACGCCCTGGCGCGCGCCGCCGCTTCGCCCATGGATGCTTTTGCGCTTTTTTCGAAAGTTGTCGAAGCCAGGGAACGAGTGGCGGGGAATGCGAACCGCCTTTTGCTCTGGGACGACTTGCTGCACGATGCCGGGAGCGGCGCCTAGGAGGCCGAAGTGAGACTCAGCCGGGCGTCCCGGCCACGAGGGTGATGACTTCCTTGACTCCCATCACGTCGCCGTATTTGCCGTCGATGTCGATCAGGTTGGCCTCGTGCGGGCCGGGGGAGCGGTCGCCGACGCATTCACGGGGGACGATGACCCGCAGTCCATGCTGAAGGCCGTCGACCGCGGTAGCGCGCACGCAGCCGCTGGTCGTGCATCCGGCGATCACCAGCGTGTCGACACCCTGGGCGTGGAGGGTCGAGGCCAGAGGGGTCCCGAAGAACGCGGAGGCATACTGCTTCTCGATCACGACCTCGGTTTTACGCCGCTTCAGCGACGGGTCGATCTCGACCAGTCGCGATCCCCGCTGAAGGACGCTTAGTGAGGGCACCTTGCGGACGAAGACCCCGGCCTCGGTCATGGCCTTGTCGTAGGCGGTGGTGGTGAAGAACACGGGAAAGCCGCGACTCCGCATGGCCTTCAGCAGCGACCGCGTGGCTCGAAGCTCCCGACCGAAGTCGCCGGCCAGGGGCGAACGCGGATCAGTGAAGCCCACGATGAAGTCGACCACGATGAGGGCCGGGCGCGATCCGAAACCCACACGGGAACCGAGGCCCCGGCTCCGGTAGAAATCGAGGGTGGAGAGCGGCTCTTTTGGGTTCGATGCTTCTCTAGATTGTGCCATCGGCCACAAGCGCCTCGATTTCCGCGTCGGTCTTGCCCAGAAGTGACTTCAGGACTTCGACGTTGTGGGATCCTACTTCCGGCCCCGGCCACTCGGTGCCTCCGGGCGTGCCCGAGAGCTTCGGCGTCATGGCCGGAAGCTTGAGAGGCCGGCCGCCCACCTCCACCTTCTCGAACATCCCGCGCGCGTTGTAGTGGGGATCGTTCACCATGTCGCTGACCGTGTAGATCGAACCCACCGGCACCTGGGCCGCTTCAAGCCTGGCCACGACCTCGGCCGCGGTGAGGGTCGCGGTCCAAGCGGAGATCGCGCCGTCCACCTCCGGTTCGTTGCGGACGCGATCCGCGTTCGTGGCGTATTCCGGATCGTTCGCCATATCGGGACGTCCCGCCGCGGTCATGAGGCGCTTGTAGATGGAATCGCCATTGCCTCCAATGATCACGTACAGATCGTCCCCGCACAAGTACGTGTTCGTCGGGACGATGCCGGTGAGTTTGCTGCCCTCGCGTTCACGCGTCAGGCCCAGCCGGTCGAACTCCGGAACGATGGCCTCCATCATATTGAAGACCGATTCGTAGATCGCGACATCGACCTCCTGTCCCGTGCCGCCGCCGTCGCGTCCCTTCCGGCCGGTCTTGTTGTAGAGCGCCATGACGATGCCGAGCGCCGCGTGGAGGCCAGCGAGCGAGTCGCCGAGCGAGAGGTTGGGCCGGCAGGGCGGGCGATCGGGGAAACCGTTCACATAACGGAGGCCGCCCACGCCCTCGCAGACCGAGGCGTATCCGGGCTTGTGCGAGTACGGCCCGGTCTGGCCGTAGCCGGAGACGCGACAGTAGATGACATCCTTGTTCTTCGCCTTGATGTCTCCGGGTCCGAGTTTCCACTTCTCCATGGTGCCGGGCTTAAAGTTCTCGAGCACCACATCGCATTTCCACGCGAGTTCGCGGGCGATGGCGCGGCCTTCTTCCTTGCGCAGGTCGACGGTGATGCACTTTTTGTTGCGACCGAGGGAACGCCACCAGAGCGATGTGCCGTCGTTATCGACGCCCCGCCAGACCCGAACCGGATCCCCGGTCGGCGGCTCGATCTTGATCACCTCGGCGCCGTAGTAGGCGAGGATGGTGCCCGCGAAGGGTCCGGCCATCAGCTGGCCCATCTCCAGAACCCGGACGCCTTCGAGCGGCTTTGCCAAAGTGTTGTCTCTCCCTGTTGAGGCCCCGAGCCTATCGAAGATTCGGGGAGCTCGCCGCCGCCCACTTCGCGAGCTCAAGCCGGTGGATCTTGGCGTTGTGCCTGCGGTCCACCGGGAAACGCGGATGGAAGCGTACGTCCGCTATGCCGCTCAGCGCGCGAGCCTCGCTGCGCAGGGCCTGATCCTCCGAACCCTCGATCAACAGGACGGGTTGCGCCTGGCCTTTCGGTCCGATGCCGACTAGAGCCACGCGCGGGAATCGAGCCTCGCCCGAGAAGCGGCACTCGATCTGATCCGTGAAGATCGGCCCCTTGGCGGTGAAGACCGCCTCTGTCTTGCGGCCGCAGAACCAAAGCCGCCCCTCCACGTCCAGGTAGCCGAGGTCGCCCATGCGGTGCCAGGTGGCTTCGCCCTCGCCCGCTTTGGAGGCGACGGTCGCGTCCTCTCGATTGTGGTACGCCCGCGTCACCACGCCACCTCGTACGCAGATCTCACCGACGACGCCCGCCGCCACCAAAGGCTCGGTCTCGACGGAGTCGATGGCTTCGTCGCGGATTCTGACGATCCGCAGATCGATGGTCGACACCGGCAGGCCCACGCAGGTTCCAGCGCCCGCTTCGATTCTGGTTCCGACCGTTTCGACTTCGCGGCCCGAGATCGAAGCCACGGGCAACGACTCGGTCGCGCCGTAGGGCGTGTAGACGTCGCTGTCGTCCGGCAGTACCGCGCGCATGGCCCGGACAAGCTTCAGGGGAACGGGAGCGCCGGCCATCAGAACCCGCTTGAGGCCCAGGAGTCGGACACCGCTTTCCTGGCACCACGGCGCCACGCGCGACCAGATCGCTGGGGATCCGAAGGCGGACGTGGCCTTGTGCTCGGTGATGGCTTCGACGATCTTCTCCGGCCGGCAGTGCGCCGGTCGGGCGGGATCGATGTCGGGGATCACGCTCGTCATCCCAAACGCGGCATCAAAGAGCGAGAAGAGCGGGAACGCGGCGAGGTCCACCTCACCGGGCTTGAAGTTGTAGAGGGCCTGCAGGGCGTCGCGCTGGGCAAAGAAGTTCCGCACGGAGTAACGCGCGCCTTTGGCGGGGCCGGTGCTCCCCGAGGTGAACAGGACCGCCGCCAGATCGTCGGGCGCAAGGTCGGCGCGAGTAGACGCTGGGGTGGCGCTCGACGCAGGTGGTTCGAGAGGTCGCAACGATTCACCCAGGGCGCCCAGGAACGATGCTCCAACCACCAACCTGCGTTCGATCGCCTTAAAGGCGCGTGGAAACAGAAGACGGGCGAGGTGAGCCTTGGGGATCCCCACCAGCGTTTTGGCGCGGGTGGTTTCGACGCACTTGAGGAAGGCGCGAAACCCCATTCCGGGATCGATCATGACCGGCACGGCGCCGAGCCGTAGCAGCGCATAAAAGAGCGTGATGAAAGGAATGCCTGGGGGCGCCATCACCAGAACGAGCTCGCCCCTCGCGACGCACTGACGGGCGAGTCCTCGGGCCTGGGCGGAAACCGCGGCGTCGAGTTGAGCGTAGGTGATTCTGGACCACCCGCCGCGCGAAGCGGGGGCGATGATGGCGTCGCGTTCGGGGGCCTGGCGCGCCGAGTCCGCGAGCAGGTCGGCGACGTTCAAGAGGCGAAGTCGCGAATCCGCGCGATCACTCCGTCGGGTTCGTCCTCGATCAGGTAATGACCGGCATCGTCGAACTTATGGACGTAGGCGTTGGGAAAGCGCGTCTGCCATGCCTCGCGGAAGCGAGGCGTGAAGCACCAGTCGCGCTCGCCCCACAGAATCTGCATGGGCTTCTGGAGGGTGGTGAGACCCTCCTCAATCTTCGCGAGGATGGCCCGCGAACGATGGGTCGGCTCCATTGGAATGTCGCGCACGAAGTTCCAGATGCCGATGCGCCGCCGCCAGGAAGCGTAGGGCGCCAGGTACCCGGCGCGGACATCCTTGTGCAGCGGGACGGAAGTGGTCATCTTGGTGGCCGCTCGGGCGAAGCCGTTGAGGCCTCGCGTGATGAACTCGCCCAGGAAACCGGCCCGGCAGATGGCGATACGCTTCGGAAGCCTTGGAATGAAGAAGGCCGCGGTATTCATCACCGTGATCCGCGCGATTCGGTCCGGCCGGGCGAGCGCCATGCCCATGCCGATCGCGCCCCCCCAGTCGTGGACAACGAGCGTGATCCTCTGAAGGTCGAGCGAGTCGACGAAAGCGACGGCGTTCTTTACGTGGTCCGCCAGAGCGTACGAGAACTCAGTCGGGCGGTCGGAGAGGCCCATGCCCAGATGATCGAAAGCGACGACGCGATGGAAGGGACGGGCCTCCGCGATCAGACGCCGGTAGTGAAAAGCCCAGGTGGGGTTCCCGTGCAGGCAAAGAATCGGGTCCGCGGTTCTTGGGCCCTCATCGACGTAGTGAAGGCGGCCGGCTTCAACCTGAAGGGTCTGGCTCTTGAAAGGAAAAAGTTCGCGCCAGGCAGGGGTCGCCACGTCCGGGTGAGAGTCCGGCCTACCAGGTCACGCTCATCATCGTGACGTTGAGACCCGAGCCGATCCCCATCAGCGCGACGTGATCGCCTTCCTTGACTCGACCGGATTCGGTGGCGAGGGCGAGGGTGAGCGGCACCGCGGCCGGACCGACATTGCCGTGGGTGGGGTAGGATAGAACGCACTTGGCGACGTTGATGCCCAGGGCTTCGACCAGGGCCTGCATGTGCGAGGCGCCGACCTGATGGCAGACGTAGTGACCGATGCCCTGTTCCGACCAGCGATTCAACTGGTTCGCGGCGACGCCCCAGGTCTTCTGGGCGAGGACGACGCCCGCCTTCAGGAGGCGGGTGGAGTCGGTGACCATGCGCTCAGCCGTCCCCATGCACAACCGCGAGTTCGCGGTGTCCGCGAGCGAGACGCAGCCGTTGACGCGGTGCGTGGTCTGCGAAAGCGAGCCTTTGGTGAGAACCATAGCCACCGCGGCCGAACCGAGGGTGAGGGTCGCGAACGCTTCCCAGAAATCGCGCAGGGTGGTGCTCGGATCCTGAAGCCGCGTGATCGTCGCTTCCACGACATCACCCGCACTCTCGCCGTCGACAAGAAGGGCGTAGTCGGCGACCCCGGACTCAAGCATCCGGCCGGCGACTTCGATTCCGTTGAGGAAACCGAGGCAGGCGTTCGCGAGATCGAAGTTGCGGCACTCCTGACTCAAACCCAGATCGCCGTGCACCAGACTCGCCATCGAGGGCTCGAGGTAGTCCTTGGAAACCGACGTGTTGATGAGTATGCCGACCTGCGCCGGCGTGATGCCAGCGCGCTGGATCGCGCGCTTCGCGACATCCGTGGCCGCCTGATGCATGGGCAGACCGCGTGGCCAGAACCGCCGCTCGATGATTCCGGTGAGTTGAAGCATGGCATCGACCGGGATTTTGAATCTTCGGAGAACCGGGTCGAGTCGTCGCACCATTTGCTCGGTGGAAACCGCCACGGGCGGAAGCTCGTAGGCGATCGACTCGATCGCGAGGTCGTTGAACTTCACAATTGGCCTCAATCTACTGGGCCTTGGTGCATCGCGTCAAACTACTTGGGTTCGCTCTTCCGGGCGCCTGCGCTCTCGCGGCCCTTGGGCGTCGGGGTCTCTTTGATCAAACGCCCCGCCTGTTCGAGCGACCTTCGCAAAAGAAACTCCACCTGGGCGTTGATTGAGCGCAAGTCGTCGTCGGCCCAGCGCCGCAGCGCGAGGAGCGTCCGTTCGTCCAGCCTCAGGAGGAAGGGTTTTCGATCAGCCATTTTGGGGCAGGCTCAAATCGAACGGCCCCGGTCAGTAGATCGATCCCGTGTTGACCACGGGCTGGGCCTCGCGGTCGGCGCACAGCACCACAGGAAGATTGCTCACCATCGCCGCCTTGCGCTCCTCGTCGAGGGTCACCTTGCCGGATTTCTGCAGCAGATCGAGGGCCATTTCGACCATGCCGACCGCGCCTTCGACAATGCGCTGACGGGCGGCGATGATGGCGCCCGCCTGCTGACGTCGCAGCATCGCGGAAGCAATCTCCGGAGCGTAAGCGAGATGGGAGAGTCGAGCTTCGATCACCCGAACGCCTGCTTTCTCGAGGCGCGCCTGAATTTCGGTCTTCAGGCGAGCCGCTACCTCATCCGTGCTGCCACGCAGGGAAAAGTCGCCTTCGACATGGGCGTCGTACGGGTAGTGGCTTGCCAGCGTCCGGATCGCCGCTTCGGTTTGAACGTTCATGTAGTGCTCGTAGTTGTCCACTTCGAAGCAGGCTTCGGCGGTGTCCACGACCTTCCAGACGACCACGGCGCCGATCTCGATGGGGTTGCCGTCGTGATCGTTGACCTTCAGTCTGGCGCTCTCGAAGTTACGGACGCGGAGCATGATCGAACGCTTCGTATAGAACGGGTTCGCCCAGCGCAGGCCGTCCTCCTTGACCGTGCCGACATAGTCGCCGAACAGTTGAAGCACCCGGGCCTCATTGGGATTGACCACAAACAAACCGGCCAGGCAGAAGAGGCTGA
>JANLWV010000345.1:0-1532 GCA_031364765.1 Vicinamibacteria bacterium | reverse complement strand
CGGAGTAAATCCGGCCTTCGCTCCGTAACGCGTAGTTCGCACCAAGATATCGAGGGACACTGCCCGTCACGCACCAACCAAATCGGAGAACCGAACATGAAGTCGTTGAAGATGCCTCTCGCCGTCCTGCTGGCCCTGGCCGTGACCAGTCGCCAGATCACCGTCACCGCGGCCGATCTTCCTCAGGATCAGGGCGCTTCCGGGGTGTGGCAGAAGATTCTGAAACTCAAGACCACCGCGAGCGCCATGCACACCACCGCGCATCCCGACGATGAGCATGGCGGCGTCCTCTCGCAACTTTCACGCGGCCAGGGCGCGCGCCTCGCTCTCCTGACCCTGAACCGCGGCGAATCCGGCGACAACGCGATCGGCGCGGAACTGTTCGATGGCCTGGGCATCATCCGGACCGAGGAACTGATCGCTGCCGGCCGTTATTACGGCCTCGACAACCAGTACTTCACCACGGCCGCCGACTATGGTTTCTCGAAGCGCCTCGAGGAGGCGCTCGACAAGTGGGGCAAGGAAAACGTCCTGCGCGATGTCGTCCGGGTGATTCGAATGGACCGGCCGTTTGTCCTGATCTCCCGCTTCCAGGGAAACCAGCGCGACGGTCATGGCAATCATCAGACCGCCGGACTGATCACCCAAGAGGCCTTCAAGGCCGCGGGCGACCCGACCATGTTCCCCGAGCAGATCGCCCAGGGTTTGAGACCCTGGCAGCCGATGAAGGTCTACATCGGCGGGCAGCGGGAGAACGAGGAGTGGTCGCTTCGCGTGGATCCGGGCAACTACAGCCCCTGGCTGGGTGAGACCTACAGCAACTTCTCGCGAATCGGACTCGCTTTCCAGCGGTCCCAGACGAGCGGACGACTCAATCTTTCCCGCGGACCGCAGTACGGCTACTACAAACGCGTGGGCTCGACGGTGAACTCGGGCGCCAAAGAGGAGGGATTCTTCGACGGCATCGACACCACGGTCCCGGGACTCTTCAAGGCGCTCGGCCGGACGGCGCCTGCGGGAGTCGACGCTGCCCTTCAGGCCATCGATCGGGAAGTGACGAATGCCGCGGCGGCGTTCTCCATGACGAACCCGGCCGCGACCGTGCCCGCGCTCGCCCGCGGCCTGAAGGCCACCCGCGAAGCTCTGGCCGCCATCGGCACGGGCGAACCGGACGCAACGTTCATCCTCAAGATCAAGGAGCGCCAGTTCCAGGCCGCCCTCACCACCGCGCTCGGCATCGACTTCGAGGCCATGGCCCAGCCGGCCGGACTCCCGGAGCCCACCGGCCCCTTCGCCGAATTTGCGGCGCCGCCCACCATGGCGGCGCCGGTGCCGGGACAGGCCTTCGAGGTTCGCGCCCACTTCACAAACCGCAGCCCCGTCGAAGTGAATGTTCGGGGGATCGATCTCGCCGCCGCGTCCGGCTGGAGGGTGGGCCACACCGGCGCGGCGCCCGCGGCCACGCTCAAGAGCAACAACACGGCCAGCCAGCGTTTTTCGGTGTCGCTCGCGGATGACGTTTCGCTGTCCTC
>JANLWV010000339.1:0-5436 GCA_031364765.1 Vicinamibacteria bacterium | reverse complement strand
CCTCGAAGTCCGGCGGCGGTCTTCGCGGCGCCGCTGGGGGGGCGGGGGTGAGACGCGGTCGAATGGCCTGCGCCACCGACCGCGCAATGTCGTCCTGGACCGCGAACACGTCGCTCAACCCGCGGTCGTAGCGCTCCTCCCACACGTGGTCGCCCGTCGACACGTCGAGGAGCTGCGCGTGCACCCGCAGTTGCTCGCCGGACCGCTGCACGCTGCCCTCGACGAGGTAGCGGACGTTGAGATCCGCCCCGATTTTCTTCGCCTCAATACTCTTCCCCCGGTATTGAAATGCGCTGTTGGGGGCGATGACCATGAACCCAGGGATGCGGGCGAGATCGGTGGTGACCGCTTCGGCCACGCCGTCGGCGAGGTGCTCGTCCGCCTCCGCCCCTCCGAGGTTCTGGAAGGGCAGGACCGCGATCGAGGTGGTCCCGGCGGATCCGGGCGGGGAGCCTTTAGGCCCACCCGACCGCCAGAGCCAGAGGCCCGCCCCAAGGAGAATGACTGCTCCAAGTGCCACGATCTCTCGCCGGCCCACCGCGGGGCCGCGCGAGGTGGCCGCGCGCGAGGCCGAGGCTCCCCGGCCCTCAAGCAGGCCCATCCGCAAATCCTTGAGGTCATGAGCCAGGTCTCTCGCCGACGGGAAGCGCTCACCAATAGCTTTCTGCAGACAGTGGCGGACAAGGGCATCCAGAGCCGGTGGGATCGACGCGTCCGAGGCGGACAGCGGGGGCGGATCCTCTTTCAGTATGGCCGCCAACGCCTCGGCGGCGGTGTCCCGGGCGAACGTGCGTTTGCCGGTGAGCATTTCGTGGAGAACGCACCCCAGCGAGAAGATGTCGCTCGGCGGTCCGGCTTTCTCTCCTCGGATCTGCTCGGGGGACATGTACCACGCCGTCCCGAGGATGAGTCCCGGGTCGGTGACGAGGGCGTCGGTCGGCCCGTCGGCGTAGTCGGCACTCGGCCCGGAGGGCCCGCGGCGGGCGAGGCCGAAGTCCAGAATCTTGACGTGGCCGTCCGTGGTGATGAAGAGGTTCGCCGGCTTCAGGTCGCGATGGACGATCCCCTTGGCATGGGCGGCGGCGACGCCTTCGGCGATCGCGACGCCGATGTCGACGGCTTCCTTCCAGGGGAGCGGCCCGGCTGCGATTCGCTGACGCAGCGTCTCTCCCTCGAGCAGCTCCATCACGGCGAACGAAACGCCATCCTCCGTGCCGAAATCGTGGATCGCGAGAATGTTGGGGTGCGAGAGGGCGGCCACCGCCTTGGCCTCGCGCTCGAGACGCGCGAGCGCGTCGCTGTCGCCGGCCGAGTGCTCCGGGAGGACCTTGACCGCGACATCGCGTTCCAGGCGGGAGTGCCGGGCCCTATACACCTCCCCCATTCCCCCTGCTCCGACCTTGGCCAGGATCTCGTAGGGGCCAAGGCGCGTACCGGGGGCGAGGGGCATGGGGTCGAGATCAGTCTACGCCTGGGCCCAGGCCGCGGACCGTTTACGTCTTTTCAGAAACTCCGGCTCGTTCGCGTTCGAAGGGGCAGGGCATCACGTCGATCGACAACGATCCGGCTGGACGGTGGATAGGGACCCAAAGCTCTACAGGCACTTGACAAGACGCGCGCTGGAACCCCTGGTGAGGGAGAAGGGCCCGAGGTCCTCGCCGCTTTCGAGGGCCACGGTCAGGATCATGACGTCTCCTTTGACCGTCCCCTTGTAGCGCGCCGGTCTGGCCTCCTCCACCTCGCCCTCCCGCACCGGACCGCCCCGCTCGCGGACGAAGACTCCTCGGGCGTCGAAGCGCTTCCCGTCGTCAAGGACGATCGGCTCCTCGATGCGCCCATGGGCGCAGTCGAACTCGATGTCGGCCCCCGAGATTTTCACGGTGACGAGGACATGCTCGCCTCCCCAGACACCGGTCTCGATGCGGCCGGCGGTGGAAGCGCCGGCGCACGCGATGCCCAGCAAGAGGACCAGAATGATGGTGAGACGCGTCATGGTGGAACGCTAGCACTCACCACAGACCCTGCGCGTAAGCACGATCGTCGCACGGCCCTGACGACGGCAAATCACGCGGTCGGGGGAACGGTCGCGGCAACATCTGTTTTCCAGACCTGGTGCTGAGGCCGTCAGTCCTTCCGAATCTCCCCGGTCATCGGCACGAACCGAACGCCTAGCACGTTGCGTTCCTCGAACCTGGACCCGCGACGCGTCACGATCATCAGCTCCTGAACATAGTCCCCGATGGGCAGGATGAGACGCCCTCCGTCCTTGAGCTGCTGCTTCAACGGCTCGGGCACCCGGGGGGCGGCCGCGGTGACCATGATCGCGTCAAACGGCGCGTGCGCGGGCCAGCCCGCGTATCCATCCCCGGCGCGAATCTCGACGTTGGTGTAGCCGAGTTTGGCGATCCGCAGCTTCGCTTCACGCGCCAGCGGTTCGACGATCTCGATCCCGAATACTCTCGCCGCGATCCGGGAGAGAACCGCCGACTGATACCCGGACCCCGCACCCACCTCAAGAACGGTCTCGCCGCCCTTGAGGCCGAGGGCTTCGGTCATGAAAGCCACGATGTACGGCTGCGAGATCGTCTGTCCGTGCCCAATGGGGAGCGGGTGGTCGCGGTAGGCCTCGGCCACCAGCCCCGGTGGAACAAACAGGTGGCGCGGAACCTGGCGCATGGCCGCAAGGGTCAAAGGATCACGAATTCCCCGCGCGATGATTTGAGAGGCCACCATCGAGTCCCGGGCCTTCGCGAGCGCAGAGTCCTCGGAAGTCGCGGCTTGCATGTGCGCGACGGCCTCACTCGAATCGGGCAGCAGCGGCATTCGTTCGCCCCCGATCATAGGCCCGGCCTTCGGGTTGCAGGTGGCAGAATCACCTTCGGAGACTCCAACCCACATGAATCTATTCAAAGCCGTCCTTCTTGCCCTCGCGTCAGTGAGCCAGAATCCCTCTCCGCCTGCGCCGCCCGTTCTTCCCCCGCCCGCTGCCTGTCCTCAGTCGAGCGTCACTCTGCCGGCGCCTCTCGACCGCGTCCTGCGCGACTACGAGACCGCCTGGGCGCGCGGCGATGAGAAAGCGCTGGCCTCGCTTTTTGCCGACGACGGCTTGGTCCTGGCGATGGGAGGCCTGCCTGTCCGTGGCCGCGCCGCCATCGAACTTCAGTACGCAAACGCGGGTGGCGGCCCGCTCTCCCTCCGGGCCATCGCTTTCGCGGCCGAGGGCTCGACCGGCTTCATTCTCGGATGCTACGCGCCGCGCGCGGATGAGCCTGAGATCGGCAAGTTCACCCTCACACTAAAGAAGGACACGGCCGGTCGCTGGCTGATCTTCTCGGACATGGACAACCCAAACCGCCGCAGGTGAGGCTAAGCCTTCCGGTATGACGCCCGACGAACCGTCACAGCCGCGGAGGGGCGCCGGCCTTGGACCAACGAGGATTCGGCGCCCATGGCGTTTCATCCTCAACCGCTCTTCTTCCTGGTGCTCGGCCTTGTCGGCGGCACGCTCTTGCCTTCATCCGAGGTCTCACTCCCCCTCATCGCGTCCCTCGGCCTGGCGGCGCTTCTCTCTTTAGCGGCCATCGTCCGACCGGGCGTCGTACCTCTAACCGCGCTCATTGTGGCCACAGCGGCGGTGGGCGCGGCGCTCGCGACCGGCGCCCGCCTCTCGTACCAGAAGAACACCCTGCCCGCAGCCATTAGCGATGTGGTCGGGCCGGTGGTCCTTGAGGGACGCGTGGCGTCCGACCCGCGCAGCGTCGACGACGAAATGCGGTTCGAAGTGGACGCCACGAGGGTCGTGACCGAAGGTGTAAATCACGCCTATCGCGGCCGCGTTCGCGTCTTCCTCCGAAGCCAGGCGGAGAAGCCCTTTCCAGAGCAGCGTCGGATCGAAAAGGGTGACGAGATTAGAACGTGGCTGGAGCTTCGCCGGCCCGAGACCGTGCGAACGCCCGGCGGTTTCGATCAGGCGGAGTGGGCGATGCGCGAGCGCATTCACGCCTTCGGCACCTGCAAGAGCGAGCGCTTGCTGCACGTGACGGCCCGGCGCGCCGAAAAGCGCGGTCTGATCGATCGGGCAAGAGACCGTCTGAAGGTCTCCTGGCGTCACGTCGCGGACCCTTTGGACCGCGCGGTCACCGCGTCGATGGTCCTGGGCGATGAGGGTGCGCTCGACGCGAAGACACGCGACGAGTTTCGGTCGGCGGGCCTCCTGCACATCCTGGTGGTCTCGGGATCGCAGGTAGCGGCGCTCATCATTGGCCTGCGACGCGCCATGCCGATGGCGCTGCGGATCGCCTGGTCGGGCTGTCTGATCGAGTGCCTGGTGCTCATGACGTACTGCCTGCTTGCGGGCGCTGAGAACTCGATCGTGCGGGCCACGGTCATGGCCATGGCGTTTGCGGTCGCGGTCAGAGTGGATCTGCATCGGGGCGGCGCCAACTTCCTGGCCGCGTCCGCCCTGGTCCTCCTCGCTTTCCGTCCCCTCGACGCCAAGGACCCGGGGGCTCAGATGTCGTTCGCGGCGACCCTCGCTCTTGTGACTTTCGCCGGCGCGGCGGGGCGCTGGCTTGAAGCGCGGCGGGCGCCCGGGTTCCTGGCCGATGTCGTGGCCGCAACCCTTGTGGCTTCGATCGCGGTGGCCCCGCTCACCCTGATGCATTTCCATCGGTTCAGCCTGATCGGCCTGCCCGCGAACCTTCTGGCCGCTCCCCTCGCGGTTCTCCTGCTCTACGGATCTCTGGCCACAGCACTTCTCGACGTGTTCGTCGCTCCCGTGGCCCCTGTGGCCGGGTTCATGTGTGGCCTTGCCGCGCAGGCCCTGCGATTTCTCGCCCATCACGCGGCCGCGTTCGACCCCGACTGGCGCGGTCCCTCGCCTCCTTTCGCCCTGATCGTCGGCCTCGTGGGCCTGGTCGCCTGCTCAGGCTGGAGACGCGTGGTCCTGCCGACGGCTGGCGTGATCGCAGCCCTGACCATGAGTGGCCTGCCTCGGGGCGACGGACGGCTTCACGTCTGGTTTCTCGACGTGGGGCAAGGCGATTCGCTCCTGATCGAGACACCGAACGGAAAGGTCGCGGCGATCGACGCCGGCCCCGCGTTCGAGAATTTCGACGCGGGCGAGCGCGTCGTCGCAGAGGCGCTTTGGGCGCTCGGTCACCTCCGCCTGGACTTCCTGGGCGTCACGCATCGCCATGCGGATCACGAGGGAGGGGCGCCTTTTCTCGTTCGCCACTTCGATCCGGGCCGCATTTACGTCAACGGTGGCTCATCCGCGCTCAAGGACTTCGAAACTATTACGGTCGGCCGAAATGATTCGTGGAGTGTCGACGGAGTGTCGTTCCGCGTCCTCGGTCCCGATTCGAGTTGGCCCTTACCGAGCCGCGACGAGAACGCTCGATCTCTGGTGATCGAGGTGCGCTACCGCGACACGTC
>JANLWV010000334.1:0-2985 GCA_031364765.1 Vicinamibacteria bacterium | reverse complement strand
CGAGCAGGCCGTTCTCATTGCGGATCATGGAAGGGCCGAGCACGGTGCGCAGGTCCGCGAGCTGGGCCAGCGGGACCTGAGCGCCCGAGGGCGTCATCACCAGCACCGCGCCTAGTTTCTGCAGATCGTCGCGCAGCTCGCGCGGGTAGCGGACATTGACCGGGAATCGCGCGCGACCTTCGACCGTGGTGGTGACGTTCTCGCCGCCGACCGCCGACATGATCACGCCCTGAACCTGCGCTACGGTGAGGCCGTAACGCGCCAGAGAGTCGCGGTTCAAGTCGAAGTCCACGAAGTAGCCGCCGGCCACCCGCTCGGCATAAACGCTGCGCGTGCCGGGGAGATCGCGCAGGGCCGCCTCCAGCTGCTGGCCGAGCGCTTCGATCTGCTTGAGGTCGGAGCCGTAGACCTTGATCCCGACGGGTGTGCGCACCCCGGTGGTGAGCATATCGATGCGGGCCTTGATGGGCATGGTCCAGGCGTTGGTGGTTCCCGGGATCAGAAGCGCCTGGTTCATCTTCTCCACCAGCTCTTCCCGCGAGATCCGGTCGGGCCATATGGAACGCCACAAGAAGTTGCTCAACCACTCGGGGGACCACGACGAGTACCAGCGCTCTGTGGGCCGCCACTGGTCGGGTGGCTTGAGCACGATGGTGGTTTCCATCATCGAGAAGGGGGCTGGATCCGTAGACGTTTCCGCGCGGCCCGCCTTGCCCCAGACCCGCTCGACCTCCGGGAACGACTTGATCACGCGGTCCTGAGCCTGCAACAGCCGGCTCGCTTCGGCCACCGAAATGCCGGGAAGAGTGGTCGGCATGTAGAGCAGCGTGCCTTCGTTTAGAGGGGGCATGAACTCATGGCCGAGGCTGAGGTAGGCGGGGATAGTCGTCGCGACGATGAGCACCGCCGCCCCGATCGTGGCCTTAGGGTGACGCAGCACGAACCGGCAGGCCGGCTCATAGACCGCGAACAGGACCCGGCTGATCGGGTGTTTTTCCTCGGGGTAGTAGCGCCCGACCGTGACCTGGTTGAAGATCCAGGCAAGGAAGCGGGGCCTGAACGTGACGAAGTCCATCCGCGCGAACATCATCCGAAGCGCGGGGTCCAGAGTCAGGGCGAGAAGCGCCGCGATAAACATCGACAGATTCTTCGTCCACGCGAGAGGCCTGAACAGACGGCCCTCCTGGTCCACCAGAGTGAAGATCGGCAGGAAGGCGACTGCGATCACCAGAAGCGAGAAGAAAACCGACGGGCCTACCTCGAGGAGCGCCGCAAGACGCACCGCGTGAAAGTCGCCCTTTCGTCCTCCCGCCTGCCACAACTCGAGTTTCTTGTAGGCGTTCTCCACTTCGACGATGGCGCCGTCGACCAGCACGCCAATGGAGATGGCGATCCCGGCGAGGGACATGATGTTGGACGAGAGGCCCATCAGGCTCATGGGTATGAAGGCCAGCAACACCGAAACGGGAATGGTGATGATCGGCACGATGGCGGAGGGGATGTGCCACAGGAAGATCAGGATCACGAGACTGACGATGAGCATCTCGAGGAAAAGCTCATGCTTCAGGTTGTCGATGGAACGCTGGATTAGTTCCGACCGATCGTAGGTGGTGACGATGCGGACGCCCTCGGGCAGCGAGGGCTTGACCTCCTCCAGGCGCTGGCGAACCCGTTCGATCACGTCTCGGGCGTTCTCGCCGTGGCGCATCACCACGATGCCGCCGACCGCATCGCCGTGGCCATCGAGGTCGGTCACGCCCCGCCGGATCTCCGGACCCAGGGCGACGCTGCCCACGTCCTTGACCAGGACCGGCGTCCCCCGCTCATCGGTCTTGAGGACGACTTTTTCCAGATCCTCTTTCGCCTTCACGTAACCATGGCCCCGGACCATGTATTCCCTGCCTCCGAACTCGAGCAACCGTCCGCCCACCTCGTTGTTACTTGCGCGCACGGCTTCGCTCACCTCCATGATCGAGAGGCCGTAGGACTTGAGGCGATTCGGATCGACGGTGATCTGGTATTGCTGCACAAATCCCCCGACCGACGCCACTTCGGCCACTCCGGACACCGACTGGAGGCGATAGCGCAGATTCCAGTCCTGGAACGTCCGCAGGTCGGCGAGGGATTGTTTGCCGGTATCGTCGACCAGGGCGTACTGGAAGACCCAGCCCACACCGGTAGCGTCGGGCCCGAGTTCGGTCCTCACACCCGCGGGGAGCAGGGGCTGGATCTTGCTCAGGTACTCGAGGACACGGCTGCGCGCCCAGTAGATGTCAGTGCCATCTTTGAAGATGACGTAGATATACGAGTAGCCGAAGTCCGAGAGGCCACGAATCACCTTGACCTTCGGCGCCCCGAGAAGGGCCGAGACGATGGGATACGTGACCTGATCCTCCATGATGTCGGGGCTGCGATCCCAGCGCGAATAGATGATCACCTGGGTGTCGGAGAGATCGGGAATCGCGTCCACCGGTATGTGGTTGACGTTGTAGATCCCGTAGGCGACCGCGATGGCGCACGCGAGCAGAACGATGAAACGGTTCTGCGCGCTGAAACGGATGATGGCCTTGATCATTGCTGATGACGAATGGGGCTAATGACGCATAGCGCTAAAGGAGGCAGGGCGCTCAAGGCGAGCTTGCGCCTCAATGCTCCTTGTGTTCCGCGCCCGGCTTGACCGCCATCGTCGACAAGGCGGCCTTGAGGCTCGACTCTGAATCCAGAAGAAAGTTGGCGGTGGTGACCACGCGATCCCCCTTGGCGAGGCCGGAAAGAACCTGCCACCCGTTCTCCGTTTTGATATCGAGCTTGACCTCGCGGGGCTCGAACCGGCCTTCACCCCGATCGATGAACACCAGACGTCGGTCGCCGGCCTCGATCACCGCCCCTTCGGGAACGAGCAGGCCGGAGCCTCGACCGGTGCGGAGGAAAACGTCCGCAAACATGTCGGGGCGCAACACACCGCCAAGGTTTGCGACTTCGAGC
>JANLWV010000322.1:0-7899 GCA_031364765.1 Vicinamibacteria bacterium | reverse complement strand
CATTTACCATTTGCTTGTTTTATTTGCATCCGTGGAAAGAGGTATTGTTGTTGCTGTCAGAGCGTGTACACTGTACACTGTTACACTGTTACACTGTAGTTCAAATAGGTAGATTTGGCCTCAATTCGGGTTGTTCACCTCTGTTGACATGATATCGAGACGCGCCAACTCGTCCGCCACATGGGGCACGACTCTTGAGCCAAGAGATTTGAGTCGGAGGGCGGCGCCCAGGCGCCTCTTGGGATCGGCGAGTTCCTGGAGGAGCCTCCTGATTTCACGGCCTCGCGAGGCGACGATGGGCACTCTCGTTCGGGCTCCGGGCCCCTATTCCCTTTGAGCAAGAGCGGCGGTCGAAGCACGCTTCTTGCCGAACAGGGCGGCGACCACGATGCCGAGAAGATAGAGCCCGATCATGGGGAGGGCGAGGAGGGTTTGGGTGACGATGTCTGGAGTTGGAGTCACCACCGCCGCCACAATGAAGGAGAGCAACACCGCCCACTTGAACTGACGCAGCAGGAACGAGGCGGTGACCATTCCGACCCGGGCCAGAACGAAGATCACCACCGGAACCTGAAAGACCACGCCCAGGGCGAGGATGAACCATGAGTAGAAGCTGTAGTAGTCGCTCACCTTGGGCATGAACTCGATGTCGGCGCCGCCGAAGGACCCCAGGAAACTGAAAGTAATCGGGAAAAGATAATAATGGCCAAAGGCAGCGCCCGCCACAAAAAACAGAGTGCCGAAAAGAACGAACGGAATCGCGTACGACTTTTCGTTCGAATAGAGCCCGGGAGCGATAAAGGCCCAGACCTGGTAGAGCAGGAAGGGAGCGGCGACGAAGATTCCCGCGAAGAATGCCATCTTCATGTAGAGCATCACGGCCTCGGTAGGCGAGGTCGCGATGAGGCGCAGGCCAGGATAGGCGGCGCGAAGGGGGGAGACCATGAAATGAAATATGGCCTCGCGAAAGTTCCAGGCCACGCCAAAACCGAGAGCCAGGGCAATCAGCGACTTGAGCAGGCGCGAGCGAAGCTCCTCGAGGTGATCGAGGAACGACATTCGCGCTTCGGGATCTTCTTGGGCCAAGGAGCTTCTCAGGAGAGACGCGCGAGGGTCGAGACGGTGAGGCGACTCAGGACGATGCGTTCTCTCGCGGGGTCGGCACCGCGTCGTCGATGCTCTCCACGTCATCTCCCGCGACGAACGAACCCGATGACGGGATGGATCCTTCGGCCTCCCGGATCAGGGGAGCGGGGGTTTCTGGCGAGGCTTCGGGCAGCGCTGCGGTCGGCCCGTATTCGGCGGTGGACGAATCCTTGCGCAGTTTCTCGGTCTCGACTTCATCCTCAACCGTCCGCTGAAAATCGGCGGAGGCGCGCTTGAATTCGCCGATCATCTTTCCGAGGGTCTTCCCGATTTCGGGCAGCTTGCGGGGACCGAAGATCACCAGGCCCACAACGAAGATCAAAATCAATTCGGGGCCGCCGAGAGTGCCGAACATACTTGAGCGATGTTAGCAAAGAGGGCAGACCGACCCCCGGGCAACCACCGGCCGGGGAGCTCGTTGACAAGAGTCCTTCGCGTGCTTCAGCATTGCGCCACGATGCAGGATCCGTCGACCGAACACCCCAGAGAGCTCCGGGGTTCCGACGCTCAGGCGGATCTTACGTTTCGGGGCGACATTCGCGGCAATGGAACACCGAGGATTCTCCGCACGATCCTTTTAAACGGCGAGAGCGGCGTGCTGTCTTTTTGGAACGGCGTCTTCACGAAGCGCGTGTTTGTCTCGCGCGGCCGGATCGTCCAGATCACAAGTAACGACCCTGACGAAAGGCTCGGCGAGCTTCTCCTGTTTGACGGGAAAATCACCGCTCGGCAGTTCGTGGAAGCCTCCAAACTCATTCGCCCGGGCAAGAAGCTCGGGACCATCCTCGTCGATATCTCGGCGCTCGAGGCTGAAGATCTCATCCCGGCTATCACCCATCAGGCCCGAGTCATGCTCTTCGATCTCTTCAGTTGGACCTCCGGCACCTACGAGATGTCGCTCGGGGACGTGGATGAGTCCGACTTTGTCCCGATCAGCCTGTGGTCGGACGAGGTCATCGCCCAGGGGATGAGGAAGCTGCGCGGCTGGAGCCGCGTGGCCGCGGGCATTCAGAGTCTCGAGACGGTTTTCGTTCGCGTGCCCGAGGTCGAGACCTGGCATCTCAAAGTCGAGCTCCTGGATGACGAGCAGACCGTGCTTTCCCGCGTGAATGGGCGGCTCAGCGTGGAGCAGATATCGGACCTGTCGTTTGGGACCAGCTTCGAGACCTGCCGGACCCTGTGGATGCTTTCCGTCCTTGGTCTCATCCACCGCGCGGAAACGGGCGATATCGAGCGCTCCCTGGCCGAGGCAGACGAGGCCACCGACCGGTTTGAAGTTGGGCAGATCGTCGACCGTTTCAACCGTCTGTTCGAGCGGATTTATGCCTATGTGGATTCAAGACCGGGCGAGGGCGCCGATGCTTTCACCCGACGGGCGGTTGCGGAAATCGCCCCCCACTTCGGCGCGCTCCTGAGCGGCGTCAGTTTGGAGAGTTCTGGGCGAGTGGACCCGGAGCGGCTCTACTCCAATCTCCAGACCGAAACCATCGAGAACCGCAGGATGCTGGTCTCGACTGGCCTCTCCGAGCTTGTGTATGCGATGCAGTTCCTCATTCGTCAGAACTACGGAGTTCAGGAAGAGGCGGTCGTCTCCGGCTTTATCCGGGACGGGATTTAAGATGGACGGTCAACTCGTTTCGGGGCAGGCTCGCCCCTTCGAACGAGCGGCGAAAGGAAACGTGGGTGGCTGAAGGAGAAACGCAATACAACATTCCGGTGAGTTCAAAGCAACTCATCGTCTACTTTGTATTTCTGGTCATCGCTCTCTCGGCCGCCTTCCTGGCCGGCGTCATGGTGGGCCGGAACGTGGACTCCTCTCCCGAGCCCACCGTCCGGGAGTTCCAGGACGATCGTCCTCCCGACGAGCCCGCGGCACAGCCGACGCCCGACGCCCTCACCTACGGGTCCACCCTTCAAGGTGACAAGCTTGAAGGTCTTTCTTCTTCCCCAAGGCCCGGGACGGCGCCGGCCCCGAGTGCGCCCAAACCTGCTCCCGCCGCAACCGCGCCGGCCCCGGCGTCAAGGGCCAAGCCCCCTCAAACCCGAGGGTCGGTGGCGCCGCCGCCCAAACCGACGGCCAAGCCTCAGCCCAACGCCACGCCAAAACCGGCGCCCTCGGCCCGGGCCGCAAAGCCGGTTTCCACTCCCCTGAGCCGTCTCACTATTCAGGTGGGCGCTTTCAAGGAGAGAGCCGCCGCCGAAGCCATCGTCAAGCGCCTCAAGGGCAAGGGCTATTCGGCGTATCTGGTTCCGGTAAGTGAGGGCCTCTTCAACGTGCGCGTCGGCTCGTTCACCGAACGCGAAGACGCAGAACGCATACTGGCGAAGCTTGAGTCTCAGGAGAAGTTCAAGCCGTTCATCGTCAAGCCTTGACCCTAGGGCGCCGCCTCGGCCTTTCGGCGCTCGGGGGAGCCCTCCTGGCCATCTCGTTTCCCAAGATCGCTCTGGCCCCCGCTGCGTTCGTCGCGTTGATTCCTCTCCTCCTGGCTCTCGATGGTGCGTCCCGATGGGTCGGGTTCCTTTGTGGTCAGGTCACGGGGACGGTCCAGGGGCTCTTGCTCCTGTCCTGGGTGGCCGACGTGCTTTCACGCTACGGTTCGGCCTCGCCTCTCGTCGCCCTCCTGCTCACCCTTTCCCTCGCCCTCGCCTTCGGGCTCTTCGTCGCGGCTTTTGGCGCTTTGCAGGCCCACGCCGGCCTGGCTTTCGGCCCGAGGTCCCTGCTTCTCGCCCCCTTCGCCTTCGTGACCTGCGAATTCCTTCGCGAGCATCTTCTCTTCGGCTTCCCTTGGTGCCTGCTTGGCTATTCGCAGGTCGACTTTTCGGAGTTCATTCAGGTGGCCTCGTTCACCGCGGTACACGGCGTGTCTTTCCTTCTCGCGGCGTCCTCCGCGGGCCTCGCTCATGCGTTCATCGCTCGCTCAGCTTTCGAGCGACGCCTCGGCCTTACCCTTCCCGCCCTGCTTATCTCGGGCGCCATGGCTTTCGGTCACGGACGACTCCAGCAGCCCATCGACGCAGTGGCGGAGCTTTCGGTGGGCGTGATCCAGGCTTCGATCCCCCAGGACCAAAAATGGGACAACACGCTCCTTCAATCGAACATCGATCGTCATCTCGCCTTGTCCCGCGAGGCGGTGGGTCGAGGGGCGCGGCTGATCGTCTGGCCTGAGTCCGCGATTGGCTACGAACTCGATCTGTATCCCGAGGTCAGGCAACAGATCTCGGACTTCACTTCGAAAACGGGAGTGTTCCTCCTCACCGGCAACGACGACCGGGAGCGCGATCCAGAAGGCCCGGTCGTGAGCTACGTGGGAGCGAAGCTGGTTTCTCCTTCGGGCGACATCGTGATGCGGTACCACAAAATGCGGCTGGTTCCCTTCGGAGAGTATCTGCCGATGGCCTCATTCATCTCTTCATTCCTGCCCGTGCAGCGATTGGTTGAAAGCGTGTCGGACTTCACCGAAGGCGCCATCCCCGAGACCGGTGACGCGCTGGGCGTCTCGATCGGGGCGTTCATCTGCTATGAGGCGATTTTTCCGTCTCTGGTGCGCCGCTTCGCCCAAAACGGCGCGCAGGTTCTCTTCAACCTGACCAACGACGGATGGTACGGAACGAGCGCCGCGCCCTACCAGCATTACGCCATGGCCCGATTCCGAGCGGTCGAGAATCACCGATTCCTCGTGAGGGCGGCGAACACGGGCATTTCGGCCATTGTCGATCCGCTCGGACGCGAGCTTTTGCGGAGCGAGTTGATGGAGCAGCTGGCCCTCGTGGGGGACGTGCAGGCCATCTCGGAAACCACCTTCTACACCCGTTACGGCGATGTCTTCGCCTGGTCGGTGGTGATCATCACCGCGCTCGCTTTGATCGCGGCCGGGTCTTTCAGGCCCGCCCTCTCGCATAAACTTTTGCCCTTCCTGGAAGGCGTGTCCAAAGAAAGCGACGAGAACCCCCTTTGAAAGACGAAATCAGCGAGCTCTGTCTTGAGCTCAAGGCGAGGGCTGCGGACGTCCGCGGCTATCTTTGACGAAACGAAACTGACGGCCGAGCTCGCGGGGGTCGATCGCGAGATCACGGAACCCGGGTTTTGGAACGACCAGCGTCGCGCTCAGAAGATTCAGCGCCAGCGCAAGAAGATCGAAGGCGGCCTGGAACTCGTGCGCCGGGTCAACCGCCAGGAGGGTGATGTCGGGGTTCTCCAGGAATGGCTCGCCTCTGGCGAAGCCGTGGAGGGGGACCTGAAGATCGCCGTTCTGGCCTGGCGGACGAGCGTTGACGAGGCTGAGCTCGACCACACCCTGGGCGGAGAACACGACGCGGCCAATCTCATTCTGTCCATCAACGCAGGGGCAGGTGGAACCGAGAGTCAGGACTGGGCCGAGATGCTCTTCCGCATGTATCTCCGGTACTGCGAACGTCGCGGCTTCAAGGTCGACGTCACCGACTTCCAGAAAGGCGAAGAGGCAGGGATCAAAAGCGTCACCATGCTCGTCACCGGCGGATACGCCTTCGGCACGCTCTGGGTGGAGAGCGGTGTCCATCGACTTGTCCGGATCTCACCCTTCGATTCGGCGGCGCGGCGGCACACCTCCTTCGCGGCGGTCTTCGCCTGGCCGGAGCTCGACGACAGCATAGAGATCGAGATCCTCGACAAGGATCTTCGAGTGGACACCTACCGGTCGAGCGGCGCCGGAGGTCAGCACGTCAACGTCACCGACTCCGCCGTGCGCATCACCCACCTCCCCACCAACATCGTGGTGGCCTGTCAGAACGAGCGCAGCCAGATTCGAAACCGGGAGGTGGCGATGAAGGTCCTGAAGTCCCGCCTCTTCGATCTGGAGATGAAGAAACAGCGCGAGAAGCTTGACGTGGTGGAGGCCGCGAAGATGCAGATCGCGTTCGGGTCTCAGATCCGCTCGTATGTTCTTCATCCCTACCGCATGGTGAAGGACCACCGGACCAAGCAGGAGACGGGCGATGTGGATCGGGTGCTCGACGGCGATCTGGACATGTTCATCAAGTCCGCTCTGGTGGCGAAAGCCAGGGGCGAGCTGTCGAAGGGCGTTTCGGCGAGCGAAGAGTGAGCTTGAGGTCGCACGCGGGGGCGGCGTTTCTCTACGCGGTCCTGACCGTTCTGATGACGTGGCCGCTCGCGTCGCGACTGAACCTGATGGAAGCGGGGGACTCCTCGTACTTCGCGTGGGTGATGGCGTGGACGGCGCGCGCCCTGCTGAATGATCCCCTCGGCCTGCCTCACGCAAACACGTTCCATCCGCTTCGCTACACGCTCTTTCTGGACGAGCCGATCGTAGCCACCTCGATCCTGTCCTTGCCCCTGCGCCTCCTCACCAGCGATCCGATCGTCACCCTCAACGTGGTTCGCCTTCTGACCTTCTTTCTGTCGGCGCTCGGCGTGCGCGCTCTGGGCTTGAGCCTCGGCCTCTCGCCCCTGGCCGCGTTTGCCGTAGGCGCGCTTTTCTCCTTCTCGTCGAACCGCGTCTCTTCTCCGGCCCACTTGTCCGTTCTGGGGACCCAGTTCCTTCCTCTCTACTTCCTGTTCCTCCATCGCTGGGCGCGCACCGGGTCAGCCTGGCCGGCGGCTCTGGCCGGGCTTTTCTTCGGCCTTTCGGCCTGGGCTTGCGGGTATCACGCTCTCCTGGCCGCGGCGATTCTGCCCATTCCCATCCTCATCCTGCTGGAGAACCGGGCGTTCCTCAAAACCGCCCCGTTGGGCGTGGCCGCCGCTCTCATCTTTCTGCTCCCCCTTCGGTGGCTCCACCAGCAAGCCCTCGAACCTTTGGGCTACGAACGCACCGCCCGCGAGACCGTCTTCTTTTCGGCGCCGCTTGAGGGCCTGTTCTCGACCTCCGCTTCGAATCGCGTCTGGGGCTCAGCCACCGAGAACCTGAGGTCGATTGTTGAAGCCGATCTCTTCCAGGGTCTCACCGTCCTGCTGCTCGCCTTGTGGGCGCTTCCGGCAAAGTCTCGAAACTCCCGAGCGCGTCGTCTCATCTTCGGCTACCTGGCTCTGGCGGTCTGCGCTTGGCTCGTCGCCCTTGGACCCGAGGTTCGACTCTTCGGCTCCACGCTCTTCACCGGTCCTTTTGCCTGGCTCCGGGAGTTCGAATCGTTCCGAATGATTCGCGTGCCCGCGCGGGCGTCGGTGTTCCTGGCCCTCGCCTTATCGATGCTGGCCGGGTTCGGGCTGGACCGGGTGAGAGGATCCGCCTGGCGCGGGGCGCTCTTCGGCCTCGCGTTGCTTGAGGCCTCGGTGGCGCCGCTCCCGGTGGTTTCGGCGGATAGGTGCGTCGATGCGGCGGAGCCGACGCCTCTGGTGTACCGCTGGCTCCAGGCCCAGACCGCCGACGAGCCCGCCGTCGAACTGCCTATCCTTCCGAATGACGGCTTCTTTCAGCGCCCCCGATTTGACGACAGCGTCTATCTGTTGAGGTCGACCACGCACTGGAAACGACTGGTGAACGGCTATGCCGGAACGGAGCCAATGGATTACGGAAGGGTTCGCGAGGTGATGAAGGGTTTTCCTTCCGACGAGTCGATCACGTTGCTGCGCTCCTTTGGGGTTCGCTACGTTCTGGTTCACCTGCGCGCCTTTGGGCCCAATCGACGCAAGGTCATTGAGGATCGTCTGCCGGCGTTCGGATCCGACTTGCGCGAGTCGGCACGCTTTGAGGATGACCTCGCCCTGGAGCTGGGGGCCAGGGCGAAGCCCGCCGGGTAACGCGGGTTCCTACGGAA
>JANLWV010000187.1:0-2756 GCA_031364765.1 Vicinamibacteria bacterium | reverse complement strand
GGTCGAAGGACGCCACTCCCCAGAAAACTCGAAGCCGCTCGCCTGAGTCTCGCCCAGATTCTCATAGGTGCCGACGAAGGGCGAGAACGAGACGATCTTGTACGCGATCTGGTCGAGGTACTTGTGGTGGAAGTACGTCGCTTGCAGCTTCACGTTGTCGCCGAGGCGAAGATCGACGCCTGCGTCATACGTCCGCGCTCGCTCGGGTTTGAGGTCGGGATTGCCGAGCGCGAATGAAGACGTACCGTAGCTCTCAAAGAAACTCGGCGCCTTGATTCCGGCGCCGCCGCTCGCCCGGATGGTCAGGTCGAAGCTCGCGTCCCGCGCGGCGATCCAGGCCGCGGAGGCATGCGGCACCAGTGTCGTGCCCGTGGAACCATTGTGTTCGGCGCGAAGACTGAGCGTTCCAAAGGCGCGCGACGTGAGGGCGACTTGATCCTGGAGAAACACGCCGTAGCTCGCTCGTCGAGGAGCGAGGGGCGTGCTGCCCACGTCGCCGAGCCTGCCGGTCTCCCGTTCGAGGTCAGAACCGGCGGTGATGGAGTGAGAGCGAATCTGACCCCGCAGTTCATAGGTTGCGAAGAGCCGGTTTGTCTCATTCGCATAGCCCGTGGGATTGGGGAAGTCGGAGGAGTCGAAGGCGGCGCGACGCGTGGCATACGCCGGCCGGTACGAGCCCGAGTTCAGCGGGTTCTTTGAAAGCTGGTCGTCGCGTTTGAAACCCACGCGGGCCGCGTGGGACAGGGCGCCGGATCGGAACGTGGAAGCGACGGTGGCGATCAGGAGGTCGCGCTCGTAACGAGCGTCCGCGTCCGGCCGGCCAAAGACCGTGGGGCCCGGAGTGCCGCCTTCCGACGTATTGAGTCGGAACGATCCGATGATCGAACCGAAGGTGGCCAGGCGGCGTTCGAGAGAGGCTGCGAAGAGGCTCGAGGTGAAGTCCGCATTCGCTCCCTCGTTGTCGGTCTCCGAGCGCCCGAGTGAGAGAGAGCCCGAAAGGAGACCGCGCCCTTCGCTCCCGCGGGCCGAGAACGACCGTGATCCGAGATCGCCGCCACCCGCCTCGCCGCGAAGTCTGCGGCCAAAACCCGCGGGCGTCGTTTCAAGAGCGATCACACCGGCAAGCGCGTCCGACCCGTAAAGCGTCCCGAACGAACCTCGCACCACCTCCACACGCTCGACATCGGGGGTGAGCAGCGTGCCGAAGTTGAAAAAGCCGCCCGGTTCGTTCACGGGCACACCGTCAATGAGGACACGGGCAAAACGCGACTCGCCTCCGCGCACAAACAGCGACGACTGCGCGCCCACGCCGCCGGTGGTGGCGACCGCCATTCCGGGCAGTTCCGCGAGCATGTCGGTGAGGCGAAGGGTCTGGCGTTCCTTCAGATCCTCGGCGTCAAGGACGCTGGCGGAGACCCCGACCGACGAAATGGCCGTGCGTGACCGCGTGGCCGCGACCACAATCTCTTCGCGGATCCTTGCGGGTCGAAGCGAGATGTCGAGGGCAACGTCTTTTCCCGCGACCACGATGGGCGAGGCGTCGACATCGAATCCGCGGACGGTGGCGACATAAGTCCCGTCGGGCAGATCGAGTCTGAACTCGCCCTGCGTTCCCGTGACCGCTTCTCGTGAAGTTTTCGAACTGGTGAGGCGAACGACGGCCTGCGAAACCGGCAGTCCATTCTGTGTTTTCACCGCGCCGCTGATTTCGGCTGCGGAGACGGTGGAGACGCCGAAGATGGCAAGCAGCGTGAACCGAAAGAGAGTCCGGCTGGACCGGTGGAGCGGCATGACTTTTGGATTCCTTCCTCGAGGATGAAGCCGTAGCGGAGGAAGGAGGACGGGCTCATAGAGGGTCCCGGTGGACGAGGGGACCTGCTGGTGAGCGACCGTGGCCTTCTTCCGCGAGAAGCCTCGTTGTTGATGTTGCCGACTTCGCTCGAGGCAGGTTTCCTGGCTCCCGGGTCAACGCGGTTTCTCTAGAGCCTTCCCCGAGTCTTTTGGACTCGAGTGGCTCGAACGGATCGAGAAACAACTCTCCGGTTACAGTGGCGGGACCGCGCAGGTATTCGACCTGCTTCCCTTTTACCCTCCTTTTATGGAGGCACCCTGAGCGACGGCCCGAGAATAACTCAAAGTAGAGAGCCCGAGACGTCCCTGCCTCCAAAAAAAACGCGCCCTCGCGAGAGGGCGCGTTCTCTTCCGGCGGGGAGCAGGGTTACTGAACGGCCTTGCGGGCGTTCACGAAACCGCGTCCGTAGAACGGATCGCGCCCCTGTTTCCCTTCGTCGTCCGCCGACTGTCCGAGCTTTGTTTTGAGGGCCCCGAGTGAGATGCCCGGGTTCGCCTGCCGGATGAGCGCGGCCACGGCCGAGACGGCGGGGGCCGCCATCGACGTGCCGGCCGCCCACGAGTAACTCGCGACGGACAACAACGAGCCGCGACTGGTGCTCAGGACCATATCGAAGACCCAGCAGGGGCGGGTGACCGCACCGCCCGTCGACGTCAGCTTCGTGCAGGGGGCGTTGCCCGGAAGGACGAAGTCTCCGCCAGGGCCCGCGACCGTGATCGCCGACGTGCCATAGTTGGTGTAGGAGGCCATGCGGCGGAAGTTGGTCGCCCCGAGGCCGAAGCCCAGCGGGCCGGTGGCCGACACCGCGATACCGCTGCCTGACTGCGCCGGGACGGCAATGACGCTTCCGGTGTGATCCAGGTCGAGAGCGCTGTTTCCGGCCGCGGACACGACCAGAACTCCA
>JANLWV010000179.1:0-9684 GCA_031364765.1 Vicinamibacteria bacterium | reverse complement strand
CCCACCTTGAGTCGGCCCTGAAACTGGGTGGCGACGCTTTCAAGGTCGGGCGCCATGGCCAGGCACGGCTGACACCATTCGGCCCAGAAGTCGAGAAGGACCGGGATCTTCGAGCCCAGGGCTTCCGCTTCAAAGTTCTGGTCGGTGAAAGTGGCGATGACGTCGGACATGGTTTGACGAACCTCGAAAAATGAAAATATCTCGGCCTAGGCGTTCAACTGAGCGCGCAAGTATACGGCTTCGTATTGTTCGGCCGACCGACTCCACGAGAAGTCGCGGGTCATCGCGTTATGTCTCAGCGCAGTCCAGGGCCCGGGTTTCGCGTAGGCGGCGAGGGCCTGGTCTATGGACCACAAGAGCCCGGTGCCGTCGGCATGCTGGAACACGAAGCCCGTCCCCTTCTGCGTCGTCACGTCGAAGTGTTGCACCGTATCCGCGAGCCCGCCGGTGGCCCGAACGATGGGGATCGTTCCGTAGCGCATGCTGTACATCTGGGTCAGGCCGCACGGTTCAAACCGGGACGGCATCAGCATCATGTCCGCACCCGCCTCGATCCGATGAGCGAGACCGGCGTCGTAGTGGAAGCGAACGCCGAACCGGCTGGGGTCGCGGCGAACAAACTCTCGCAGTCCCGCCTCGACCTCCGGTTCGCCCGTCCCGAGGACCACCATGCGCAGACCGCGGGCCAGCAGAGGCTCCATGGCTGCGGTGACGAGGTCGAAGCCCTTCTGATACACCAGCCGCGAAATGATGCCGATCACCGGCAGATCCGGCCCGGGGGCCAGACCAAACTCCCTGAGCAGTGCCTGCTTGCAGGCGGCCTTGCCCGCCTGCTTGCTCTCGTCAAACGCGGCGGCGATGTGTCGATCGTGCCTGGGATCCCATTCCTCGTAGTCGACCCCGTTCAAGATGCCGACAAGATCCTGCGAGCGGGACCGCACGACCGCTTCAAGCCCCTGGCCGAACTCGGACGTCTGAATCTCGCGGGCGTAGGTCGGCGACACCGTGGTGACGACTTCCGAGAACACAATGCCCCCCTTCATGTAACAGATGTCGCCGTTCCATTCGAGCGCATCCTCGGTGAAAAGCGACTCGGGCAGGCCAAGAGGGCCGAGAATCGCCGAGGAGAAGTGCCCTTGATAGGCGAGGTTGTGAATCGTGAAGACGGTGGGGACGCGGTGAAGCGTCGGATCGTCAAGATAGAACGCTTTCAGGTAGACGGGGAGTAGCCCGGTCTGCCAGTCGTGAGCGTGGAAGACGTGAGGCCGGTAACCCCGGCCTCGGCAATACTCGAGAACGGCCCGGCAGAAGAACGCAAAACGAAACTCGTTGTCGCCAAAATCGCCGTTCATGTCTCCATAGATGCCCTGGCGATCGAAGAACGGAGGGTACTCGACAAAAACGGCGCGACGTCCTGGGCCCAGTTCTCTCTCGTAGAACCCGGCGCTGCGATGAAGACTGTCCACCGGGACGTGAATCGACCCGAGAAATCGTCCGGGAGGAAAGGGAATCGACCCATACCTGGGGAGAAAGCAGGTGACCTCGTGGCCGCGGGCGGCGAGTGCTTTGGGCAGCGCCGCTGAGACGTCGGCCAGCCCTCCGGTTTTCGCGTAGGGGGCCATCTCCGACGAGGCGTACACGATCCTCACGCCAAAAGCGTAGCAGAGCGGTTCACATTTTGAGCGGGGTTACGGCTCTGCTACCGTGCTAACACCGGCCGGATCCACCATGCTGAAGCGATCTCTTGCCCTGGCCCCCGCGGTCCTGGTCCTGCTTTATGGCCTGTGGATGGGCCCGAAGTACGACCGGTTCGTCCTGCCCGCGTTCGACGGGTTTGTCTACGCCGCGATGGCCGAGAACCCGGCAGTGTTCACGCTGGCGCCGTGGGGTTACCGGATCCTGGAGCCGTGGATGGTCCATCTCCTTCCCGTTTATTCCTCGGCCAGAGGCTTCTTCTGGCTGAATCTCGTTCTCCTGTCGGGCGCCGTTTTCGTGGTTGGGTGTTGGCTCCGACGGCTGGGTTTTAGCGGCCCAGCCGCCGCGATCGCGGCCTCCGCGTTTGCGATGTCTCCGCCCATGCGGGTTCTGTTGGGCTACCAAGTGCTAGTGGATCCGCTCGCCCTGCTCCTTCTCATCATGATCCTTTACGAACTTGTGGATCCTGAGGTGCTGGTGCTCATGGCCCTTTTCGCCGCGACCGCTCTCACCAAGGAGACCGGGCTCCTGGCTCTTTGTCTGGTCCCCATCACTCTGACCGGGCGCCTTGGGCGGAGACGGGGACTCCTCGACTCATTCGTGGTCGCAGCGCCTGCCTTGGCGCTGACCGTGCTGCTGCGGATGATCTGGGGCAACCCGGCGCCCCCCACGTCGTTCTCCGTCCTCGAAGTCACCCTGGGGCGTCTCATCCAATCGGGCTGGGCCCTCGCCGGCGCCGCCGTACTGTCAGGACTCCTGCTGCCCGCGCTCGTTGGTCTGTTCCGAGAAAAGTCGGTGGAGCTTCGTATCCAGGGAATGCTCCTGTGGTTCCTCACCTTCAGCCTGATTGTCCTGAACCCCTACCAATACTCGGTCTTCGACCTGCCCCGACTGTCCGTCTTTGCCTGGCCCGCCCTCCTGCCGTTAGCCCTCTCGGGACTTGGATTCAGGCGTGTTCAGACCATCTCGACGACCACTCCTTCGGAGCGGGTGCGGACCACGGTCTCGGTTCTGACTCTCCTTACCGCTCTGCTTCTGGTGGCAGCCACCGATTCCTATCGTCGTGCGCCGTTCTCCGATTCGCCAGATCCGGTCGCCATGGTCTCTCGGATTCGTGAATCGCTCAAGACCGCGCGTGCCCTCGAGGCCGGAGAGACGTTCAGGTTCGACGCCCGATCCGGGCGATTCGCGGCTCCCATCGCGGAGAGGTTCAACTTGACCGAAGGTCGGCGACAGCGGTGGTTTCTGTACCGTGGCTTCGGCCGCGATGCCCCCTTCGAATCGGGAGCGCCGGTGTTCCAGGGGAATGCGGAGGTGCTCCTGCCCGTGCTCATTCCGCGAGAGGTGACGGTGTCGATCCGCCTCGAAGGGCCCGAGGGCGCGCGGGTCAACGTCAGCCTATCCAGCCGCGGCATCGGTTCGGCGCCCGCGGACGGTTCCCTGACCATACTCAAGGCGCCAGCGAAGGCGTTGTTCCGGGGCGACAACATCGTTCGGCTGCGCGGCCCGAAAGGCGTCGCCCTGCGGCTGCGGCGCTTTGAAGTACGCCTCGCTCCGATCGGGGAACCGTCGCATTGACGACGATCTCCCGCAATAGTTAGTGCCCGGACTTTGCGTCCGGGAAAACCGCGGTGTCGCCCTCCGACACCGCGACCCGGCACGCCGCTTCGAAGTCGGCCGCGGCTGCGGCGTCGCCCTTGGCGAGGGCCAGCCGTCGCGACGCCCCGTGCAGGCGACGAAGGCTGGCCAGGACCGACGCGCGCGCCGATTTCGCCTGCTCAAGCCGGGTCACGGCCCTTTGCGACGCGACCTTGAGATGGACCAGGGCGTCGATGGTCTCCCGCACTTCGTGCGCGGGGTCGACGATCGCCCGTAACGAGTCAAGTTTCTTTTCCGCACGACGCAATTCAACCGGATCGGCGGCGGTCTGCAGGCCCAGAATGGTGCGGTCAAGGACGCTCCCTTCCTGGGCCAGCCGCGACGCATGGACGCGCAGCCGATCCGCAAAAGCGCCGGCTCCAAGTTTTGCCGCCAACTCCTCAGCCGCGATCAAAAACTCCGCGGGCGACGTCGGCATCGGCGTGGACGATGCAGGCCCAAGGGAGGGTGTTGAGAGGAACGGCGCCGGCCTCCCGGCCCGGCGCAGGAGTGAACCCCACCACGAATCACCGGAGGCCTGAAGCGCTTTCGAGAAATCGGCGGCGGTGGGCCAACGGGCCGAGGGATCCTTCGCGAGACACCGGCGCACCGCATCGTCGAGGGCTGGGGGCAGCTCGGGATCGTGTTCGCGCAGGCGGGGCACGTCCTGGCTCAGATGTTGCCGCAGGATCTCGCTGGCGCTCTTGCCCTCGAAGGGCGGACGGCCGGTAAACAGGGTGAAGGCGAGCGCGCCCATGGAATAAATATCCGACCGCGTATCCACATCGGAACGGCCGGCCGCCTGTTCGGGCGACATGTAATGAGGGGTTCCAATCACCGCGCCCTCCGTGGTCAGCGATGACGATCCCGAGAGACCTTTGGCTACGCCGAAATCCGTGAGGCGCACCACGCCCTTCGGCGATTCAAGGAGAATGTTCTCAGGCTTGACGTCGCGATGGACCACCCCGCGGCTGTGGGCGTAACCGAGAGCCTCGGCCAGTTCGGATAGAACCCGAACCGCTTCCCCGCTCTGCAGCCGGCCTTCACGCCGCACGCGGGTGGAGAGGGCTTCGCCCTCGACATAGCCCATGACGAAGTACATGAGACCCTCGCCCTCGCCGAAGGTCAGCAGGGGCACGATGTTCGGGTGTGAGAGTTGAGCCGCCGTCCGCGCCTCGCGCCGGAACCGCTCCTTGAGGTCGGATGACTGGGCGCGCTCGGGTGGCAGCACCTTGATGGCGACCAGGCGGTCGAGCGCCGGTTCGCGGGCCAGATAGACCGAGCCCATCCCTCCCCGGCCGAGAAGCCTCTCAATATGGAACGAGTCGTCGACCGCGGTCTGAAGCCGTTCGCGCAGCGCATCCGAGGAGTCCGAGTCGGTCCGGATAGCACCTCCGCAGCCGGAGCAGAACCGTGCGCCGGCGAGCAGGGACGTCGAGCAAACCGGGCAGTTCAAGGGGGAGATTCCGAGCCGCCCGAGTGTACTTAAAAAAATCAAAAAAGCCTCTTGACAGTCTGAACGAAGTGTATTAGTGTACCGAGACAGTGAAACAACAATGACACCTCCCCGAACCGAAACCTGGACGAGCCGGATCCCGGTCCAACCTGCAGATCCGCGGCCGATCTGGAGCCAGATCGAAGAAGGACTGAGGCGACTTCTGGCCTCAAGCGCCCTTTCCCCCGGGGACGCGGTGCCGTCCGTGCGCGAGCTCGCGACCGATCTGCGCATCAACCCCGCCACCGATTCGAGGGCCTACCAGAGGCTGGTGGGCGCGGGACTGCTTGAGGTTCGAAGAGGCGATGGAACGTACGTGTCGGCGGCGCCACCAGCGGTCCGCAAGTCGGAACAGACCCGTTTGATTCGTCAGGGCGCCATGAACTTCGCCTCGCTCGCCATCACGCACGGCGCCGAACTCGCGACCGCCCGGGAATCGCTGGAGCGGGCCTTTGAGGAACTCAGCAGCAACCAGGAAGGAGAAGGGCGATGACCAATGGAGCGGTCGTGCGGGTCGACAGTGTGTCGGTCAGGTACAACGAGAACCTCGTGGTCGACCGGGTGTCGCTGGAAGTGGCGCGCGGTTCGGTCTACGCGCTCCTCGGCCGAAACGGAGCCGGCAAGTCTTCCCTCATTCGATGCCTGCTCGGGCTTCAGAAGCCGACATCGGGCCAGGTTTTCGCTTTTGGCGAGGAGGTCTGGAAGCATCGCGCCCGGTTGCTTACCCGCACCGCCTACGTGCCCGAGACCTGCGACGCCCCGGGACAACTTCGGGTGAGCGATATCGCCGACTTCCATCAGTCGATGTACCCGACGTGGGATTCGGGTGCTGTTCGCAGTCGCTTCGCCCGCTTTGGCGTCTCCGAATCAGCCGCCATCTCCGCTCTCTCGAAAGGACAAAGAGCCCTCTTCACTCTCGCTCTCGCCCTCGGGAGCAAGCCGGAGCTGTTAGTGCTCGACGACCCGACCCTCGGCCTCGACGTTGTGGCTCGCAACGACTTCTTCTCCGACTTCATCGGAGAACTGGCGGACCGCGGGACCACGGTCATCCTGACCACCCACGATCTGGCGGGAGTCGAGGGCATCGCCGATCGCGTCGGGATCCTTCAAGGGGCGCGCCTCGCTCTCGACGAAGATGTCGAGCAACTGAAAGTGGAGCGAGGTCAATCGCTGGAGCAGATCTTCACCGATATCACCCGGGGCCCCGGGAGGCAGTCATGAGAAAAATACTGGCGGTAGCGCTCCTCGATTGCCGGCGGCTCGGCTTCGGCCTCGTCTCGTTCGCCCTCGTGGCCGGTCTCATCCCCTCCCTGGCCTCCGGACTGGGCGCACCGGTCTCGGTGGCGGCCATGCTCGTTGGGGCGTTCGCGATTGTCGGTATCGCCGCGGGCGGCTCCTTTGGAAATGACTTCGGCGACGGGCGGTCCTCCTTCTTCTTCGCCCGGCCACTTTCCACGGGAGCCCTGATAGCCGGTCGGTTCGCTGGCTTCCTGGCCCTGGCCGCCGCGGCATTCTTTGCCTTCATGGCTTCGTACTGGCTGTCGACCAGAGGACGGGGTGTCTGGAGTCCGTCGATCCTCACCCGGGCCCACGCCGAGGCCCTCTTTGACAGCTGGGCCATTTCCCTTTTCTTCGGGCTGGCGATCGCCGCGCGTGGCCGCGCGTCGCGGCCTGCGGGTGCGCTGCGCACCCTGGTCATAATCCCTCTTCGTCTCGCTCTTTCACTCGGAGCGTTCATCCTGATTTTCGGACTGTTCGCCGACCTGGTGCTCCGCGCCTATTTCGGCACGGTTACCCCCATAAGGCTCGTCGTCGGGTCGTGGGTGGTGGCGAGCTTCGTCGCCAGTTGCGTGGCGATGGCGGCGGGGCGAACGGAGCGCCTGCGGATCGCGCGATTCCAGAACCGGGTCATGATCGCTTACTTCACCCTCGTGTCCATGGTCGTCGTGGCCACCTGGACCTACGTGCTGCATCCTGGCTCCGACGCCATTCAACGCGTCGGCAACCCCACGTGGGGTTCGCCCGACGGTCGGTTCGCTTACGTTTCGACGACCGTCGACCGTGGTGATTCCAGCTCATTCCAACCTATCTTTGTTCTCGATATCGCTTCCGGCCAGGCGCGCCGTCTCAATGCAGACAAGTATCAGGGTCCCTGGACATCCGCCGATGGCTCAAGCCTGGTCTGGAGCGAGGCGACACCATTCTTCTTCCGGCCCTTGTGGCGATACCTGGGCGGAGCCACCAGTTTCCGGGTAAGGACTTCGTCGGGCAACGTGGAACCGCTGCCCATGCCGAAAAAGCTGCCGGACTTCTTCACGGCAAGAGACCTGGCGTCCTTTGCCGGCGCGGTCGATCAGGTCATCCCCTCTCCGGACGGCGATGTTTTCGCGATCCTGTGGGACCGTTACCTCACTTTCACTTCACGCTCGCGTGGCGAACTGTCCGAGATCGACCTCCAGCCCGACCGTCGCAGTGTGCGGGGAGCTGTCTTTCTTTCATCAGGGGATCTGCGGGCGGCGGTCGCCTCGGGCGACTCGAGGCTTGAGTTCGTCGACATCGACCCGAAATCGGGGACTTCGAAAACCGTGGCTTCGATGGAGGTTGGCAATCTTGCCCGAATTCAGGTCGACAAGAACGCCGCGCGCGCGCTGCTCACCTCAGTCACGCAGCCAGGCCAAGGGGCCTCCATCTCCCTGGTCGACCTGAGCAGCACGGGGCGCGCCACGCGACCCACCATTCTCCTGAGTGGTGTCCTTTTCCCCAGCGCAGTCTTTCTGGCCGACGGTCGGATTGCCACGACCGGCGGAGGCTCGGCTGGAGCCCGGGATAAACGAAGCCTCCGAATCCTGTCGCCGACCGGTCAGCTGGTCCTCGATCTCCCGGTTGGCGAGGGGACGCCGCCGCGCCTGGGCAGCGAGATGTTCCCCGGTGTGCTGGCGGTGAGGTTATCCAGATTTGACGAGGAACTCAGTCTCGTCGACACTAACACCGGCGCTATCGTACGACGCCTCCCTGGCTTTGAAGCGCCTATGACCTTCTCCTTCTCCAGCCCCCCGCCTCCCGGAAGTCCGGCCGCCCGCCTTATGCAATCCGCGGACGGAAAGCTTTATGAGTTGGCCTCGCTGACCGCGGAGCCACGCCTGCTTCTGCCGCTGGCCAGGAGGTAGAAACAATCCCAGGGTCCGACGGCCCGTCGAGGGGCGCCGCTCTTGGCTCGGCGCATCAGGGAGACGCCCCCAATTTCCGGCTTGGCGACTCTGAACAATCACGGGCGAGTACGACGTGCTTGACAGGTGGGGGGACCGGCGTCAAAGTTCCCAAAGTCGGGCGGCGCGTATCCCTTCAACCTTCAACCGTCGGCCCCAAAGGGGAGATTCAATGTCACACAACGCGCTGGGTGCGCTCTCGTTGACGCTTTTGGGCGCAACGCTGCTCGGCGTCGCCGGCGACGCTTTTGGCCAGACGATCAAATACGAGCCGACACGGGGCGTGCCGACTTTCGCGGTCCGCGAACCCGTGTTGCGCCTCAAGCCGGGCGCCATGGTCGAGACGCGAACCTTCTCGAAGCCGGGCGACTACTACGATCCCAACACCGCCGGCCCCTGGCCCGGTGAAGTGGGGCCGTTCTTTCTCGAAGGCGCTTCGCCGGGCGACGCCCTCGTGGTCAAGGTGGTCCGGCTTCGCCCCAACCGGGATATCGCCATCTCCAACGTCACGCCGGGCGGCATCAGCGGTGTGGCGGGCGACAGCCGCACACGCCTGCTGAACGACCCGCTGCCGGCCCGTCGCTTCGTATGGCACCTCGACCGCGCGCGGAACGTCGGCATCATCGACCTGCCGAACTCTGCGGTGAAGCGGATGGAGATTCCGCTCCGGCCCATGCTGGGCCGCGTCGCCACCGCACCCGCCGGAGAAGAGGAGTTCGGCGGCCTGTGGCCGGGCGACTTCGGCGGCAACATGGACGCGTCGGATGTGACCGAGGGCGCCACCGTGTACCTTCCGGTCTTCCACGAGGGCGGGCTGTTCTACTTCGGCGACTTCCACGCCGCTCAAGGCGACGGCGAGATCACGGGCTCCGGCCTCGAATCGACCGCCGACGTCACGTTCCAGTTCGACGTCATCAAGGGCCAGCGCATTCGCTGGCCGCGCATCGAGAACGACGAGCACATCATGGTGGCGGGAAGTGCTCGGCCTCTCGTCGACGCGATGCGCATCGCCTACGTGGAGCTGATCGGGTGGCTGGTGGCTGATTACGGGTTCGACAAGATGGAGGCCTACCAGGTGGCATCGCAGGTGGGGGTGGTCCGCGTCGCCAACATTGTGGATCCCTACTACACAGTCGTGGCGAAATTCCCCAAACGGTTGCTGCCGCCGAGGGTGCGCCCGTAGTTCCCACGTCGTGCCTCCTCAACATCACGGCCGCGTACGAGTACGGAAACGGACTCCATCTCAGGCTTGTCACCTTCTATTCGTTATGCCGGGACAGGTGAGAGGGCGGCGCTTCACGCGCGGAGGCGATCGCCGTCCGTCAGGGTGGGGACGCTCGACCGCGAACCAGGGTCTCATCCCCATCGACGAAGTCCAGCGACGCCACATTCGAGCCGTCCTCGCCGCCACCGAAGGCCGGGTCTATGCAGAGAAGGGCGCCGCGAAGATTTTCGGCCTCAAGCCATCGACGCTCCAGAGCCGGATGAAGCGTCTCGGCCTTTAGGGGCGCCGCCGAAAGTCCTTGGGCATCTCTGGAGGACACGGGACGCTCTCCTCCCATGGATTGAGCGCGAAGAGGAAATCATGGCCGAACCGGCCTACGCGAGTCACCCCGTTCCGTTCGAAGTCCGTGGCCCGCCGGAGTTGGG
>JANLWV010000100.1:0-2892 GCA_031364765.1 Vicinamibacteria bacterium | reverse complement strand
GAGGTTGCAACCGCCGATGCCGAACTGAAGCGGCTCCTGGATAAATACCCGGCGGAACCCTCACGCATCGTCGTGGTCACGTCCGACCATGGCGAGGGCATCGGAGATCACGGCGAGGATGAGCATCACCTCTTCGTCTACGACTCGACCCTTCGCGTTCCCCTGATCGTGGCCGGCGGCGGTCTGCCGCAGGGCCAGCGCGTGAAAGGCCAGTTTCGGAGTATCGACCTCATGCCCACGCTGCTGGAACTCGCCGACGTGCCTCCGCCGAAAGTGAGCGGCGTCTCGCGCGCGCAGAACCTGAGAACCGGAACCGCGATTCCCGATAACGAGTCGTACGCCGAATCCCTCTACGGCTCGATCCACTTCGGCTATGCGCCCGTTCGCGCGCTGCGCGCCGAGGGTTTCAAGTACATCGACACGCCGCGGCCCGAGTTGTATCGCGTGGCGACCGATCCCGCCGAAACCACGAATCTCAACGCCCAGCGCGCGCCCCTCTCAGGCGCGATGCGGTCGCGGCTGCTTCAGATCCACGGTGAGGACACTCGGCGGCCCCTGCCGCTGGCAACGCTGGATCCTTTGGCGCAAGAGCGTCTTGCCGCTCTGGGTTATGTCGCCGGTCGACCGGCGGCGGTGGCGCCCGGCCAGAATCGTCCCGACCCAAAGGACCGCGTGGCCCACTACCATCGCTATTCACGAGGCGTCAACGCCGCCCTGCTCGCGCGCCGCCGCCACAACCCGGAGGGCGTCGTGAAGGCGCTCACCCCGATCGCCCGCGAATTCGGCTCGCAGTTCAGCGTCGCCTCGTTCCTGGGGGAGGCGCTCCTGGAGTTGCGGCGTTTCGACGAGGCCATTCCCCATCTCACAAAAGCACGCAACGCGTCGCCCTTGGCCGGGCCGCCCTGGAGCCTCCTGGCTGAGGCCTACGCGGGCGCCGGTCGCGCATCCGAAGCGCTCGACGCCACGGGAAAGGGACTCGCGGTGTCGCCGAAGTCGACGGACTTGATTCGTTTGCGCGTGGCGCTCCTGACCCGTGCCGGTCGGGGTGAGGAGGCGGTGAGGTTTCTGGAGGACGCGAGCGCTTCGAACCCGGAAGACGGTCTGCTCCTCGCAGAGATCGCGAGCCTGAAGCGAAACGCCGGAGACCTCCAGGCCGCCGAATCCCTGAGCGAGCGAGCCACCGCCCTCGCTCCTGAGAAGGCCGACGCCTGGCTCTCGCGAGGCCTCGCTCTCGGCGCTCTCGGTCGTTCGGTAGAGGCGGCGCAAGCATTCGAGCGGGCGGTCCAGCTGGACCCGCGAAATGCCGACGCCTGGTACTACGCGGCCGCGCTCGACTTACAACGCGGCAACCCCGTCCAGGCCTCTCGAGGGTTGGATCGAGTTCAGGAGCTCGACCCTAAAAGGCCCGGTCTGCGTGAGGCGATGGCGATGGCGAGGAGCACCCGCCCGAAGGCGACTCCAAAAGCGACGCCGCCGCCTTTCGGCTCGATACGGCTCCTGATGGTTCGGTGCCGGACGCGCATCGAGGCCGCCGGCGTGCTCCTTCAGGTCTCCGCCGGCAAGGATTTCTCGGCCATCGCTCGAAGTTCGTCCATCGACCCGAGCGCAACGGCCGGAGGCGATCTCGGCTGGGTCCTGCCTGGAGACCTAAGGCCGCCCCTGAATACCGCGGCCAAAAGCCTCTTGCCCGGGGCGGTGAGCCCGATCCTCGACGTCCAAGACGAGTTCGTCATCTTGAAGCGGGAAAGATAACGATTGGAGCTGGAAGGGCAGAGTGGGAGACCGGACCCCTTTCTATAAAAAACTTCCGTCGCCTTTGCCGATGAGGACCGAGACGGAATCCGAACCCAGATTTGCCACCACCAGATCGATCCGGCCATCTCCATTAATGTCGGCGGCCATCAGGCTGCCCGGTGATGTGCCCACGGTGTAACGAACCTCCGCGGCAAAGCCGCCCTTTCCGTCACCCCGCAGCACCGACACGGAAGTGGACCCCTGATTCGAAACCGCGAGATCGAGAATCGAGTCGCCGTCGAAGTCCGCGGCCACTACCGACCGGGGCTGACCTCCGACCGTGAGTCCGATTCCCGCGGAGAACTGCCCCGAGCCGTCGCCGGTGAGGAGACGAAGCGTGGCCGCTCCGCTCACCGCGACCACGATGTCCATCCGCCCGTCGCGGTTGAAGTCGCCCATCACGAGACCGAGCGGGCGCACGCCCACGGCAATCCGGGACTTGGCGGAGAGTCCGCCGGAACCATCGCCGGTCAGGATGGAGACATCGTCGTCCTGGGCATTCACCGCAGCTATGTCGGTTTGACCATCGCCATTGAGGTCGCCGGCCGCGAGCATGAAGGCCGATCCTCCGACATTAGCCGCGGTACCCTTGCGAAATGTCCCACCGGTATTGATGTAGGAGATGGCTTCGGTGGTGTTTTCTACCGCGACGACGAGGTCGGGAAGCGCATCGGCGTTAAGACGGGCGGCCACGAGCGCCCGGGGCTGAGTGAGGCCGGTGATCACGGCCGTCGCGGTGTCGAAGTGTCCCGCGCCATCGCCTTTGAGCAGCGAAACGGTGCCCGACCCGAAGTTCGCGAGAGCGAGGTCCAGGCGGCCATCACCGTCGAAATCCGCGAGAGCCGAGGCGGCGGGGTTGTCGCCTCCGGCCTCGTAGTTCGCCGCGGCCAGGAATCCGGCCGGGCTCTGATAGCGCAGCACCGAGACATTGGCCGAGTTGTAGTTGGCGACGATCACGTCCTCCGTTCCGTTGCGATCGACGTCCCCGGTCTGAACCGCGATCGGCTGCGTTCCGACCTTGTAGGTGGCGCTGGTGGCGAAACTGCCCGAACCGCCGTTCACGAAGATGGAGATATCGGAGCCGCCGAGGCTGGTCGA
>JANLWV010000084.1:0-12772 GCA_031364765.1 Vicinamibacteria bacterium | reverse complement strand
CAGCTATGCCGCAACCGAAATGACGGCCGCGCTCCGTCGGATCCGCGAGGCCCTTTACGTCGTCCGGCGCACGTCCGATTCGGCGATGGGCCTCCGGTTCTCCCCGGCCCTCCCCCAGGGAGAAGAGATCGTCGGCGCCCTGCCTCCCCTTTACCCCGAGTGGCTGGGCGACCGGTCGTTCCAGGAAGCGCATGGCGTCCGGTTTCCCTACTGCGTGGGTCCGATGGCGAACGGCATCGCGTCCGCTCCGCTCGTGATCGCGGCCGCGCGCGCGGGCGTGCTCACGTTCTTCGGCGCGGCCGGACTGTCCCCGGCCTCGATCGAGGCGAACCTCAACACCATCAAGGCGGCGCTTTTGGGCGGCGAAGCGTGGGGCTCGAACCTCATCCACTCCCCGAACGAGCCCAGTCTCGAGGAGACGGTGGTGGATCTCTACTTCAAGCACGAGATCGTGCGCGTGGACGCGTCGGCGTTCATGGACATCACTCCGGCGGTCGTCCGCTACGCGGTCAAGGGACTCCGTCTGCGCAGCGATGGCGCGGTCGAGCGAAAGAATCGAGTCCTCGCGAAGATATCGAGACCCGAAGTAGCCCGGCGCTTCCTGCAACCGCCCCCGGAGAACCTTCTTTCCGAGCTGGTCTCGCGCGGCGCCATCACCTCGGCCGAGTCGAACCTGGCGAAGCGGATTCCCCTGGCCGAAGACATCACCGTCGAGTCCGACTCGGGCGGCCATACCGACAACCGTCCACTCGGTTCCCTCTTCCCCACCATCGCCGCGCTGCGCGATGAGATTGCGGCGGCTCGCGGCTACACGACGCCGATCCGAGTTGGCGCCGCCGGCGGCCTCGGCACTCCCGCCTCGGTCGCCTCGGCGTTCGCTTTAGGCGCCGCCTACGTCCTGACCGGAACGGTCAACGAAGCCGCCATCGAGTCGGGCCTTTCGGAGACCGGGCGGTTGCTACTCGCCCAGGCCGGAATCGCCGACGTCGCGATGGCGCCGGCGGCCGACATGTTCGAGATGGGCGTCAAGGTTCAGGTCTTGCGCCGTGGAACCATGTTCGCGACACGCGCCCAGAAGTTGTACGACGCCTACATGGCCCACGACTCCATCGAAAGCCTGCCCGCGGGACTCAGAACGCGACTGGAGAGCGAGATCTTCAAGGCCCCGCTCGACACGATCTGGAACGACACACGCGCTTTCTGGGAATCGCGCGACCCTCGCGAGGTGGAGCGCGCCCAGAAGGACCCGCATCACAAGATGGCGCTGTGCTTCCGCTGGTACCTCGGCAAGGCCAGCCGATGGGCCAATGCCGGGGAGCCCACCCGCATCATGGACTATCAGATCTGGTGCGGCCCGGCCATGGGCGCGTTCAACACCTGGGCCAAAGGGTCGTTCCTCGAAGACCCGAAAAACCGCGAGATCGCCCAGATCGCCCTCAATTTCCTCGAGGGCGCCGCGGTTATCGCCCGCGCCCAGCAGGTGCGAACGTTCGGCGTCCCGGTCCCCCCGAGCGCCTTCGAGTTCCGGCCGGTTCGCCTGGCCTGAAGCCGGGGGTCCTACAAAGTCTCTTTTTTGTCACACTTGAGGGGGCCCCTCGGCACTTCGGTCCCAGCCTGCGATAATCCAAAGCTCGGGTCGCGGCTTCTCGTGATCCCCTGTCTCAGACGGCCACGAAGCGCATGTCCTCCAAACATCCCCCCATCGCCATTGTGGGCCTCGGCGCCCTGTTCCCCGGCTCCACCGACGCGAATGGGATGTGGCGTGACATAGTTGCTGGGAAGGACCAGCTCACCGAGATACCAAAGGCCCACTGGCTGATCGACGACTATTACGACGCCGATCCCAAGGCCCCGGATAAAACCTACGCCCGGCGCGGCGGTTTCATCCCCGAGGTCGCCTTCGACCCGCTGGAGCACGGGATGCCTCCCAACGTCATCCCCGCGACCGACACTTCCCAGCTGCTCGGCCTGATCGTCGCCAAACAACTCCTTGAGGACGCAACCGCCGGGCAGTTCCCGGATGCCTTGCGCGAGCGGACCAGCGTCATTATCGGCATCACCTCGGGCCAGGAACTCCTGGTCGAGATGGGTTCAAGGCTGCAGCGCCCCATCTGGGTGCGCGCCCTGCGCGAGCACGGGCTGCCCGAGGACGAAGTTCAGAAGGTCTGCGACCGGATTTCGGGCTCGTACACCCCCTGGCAGGAGAACACATTCCCCGGGCTCCTCGGCAACGTGGTCGCGGGACGCATCGCGAATCGGCTCAACCTCGGCGGCACCAACTGCGTGGTCGACGCGGCGTGCGCCTCCGCCTTTGGCGCTTTGGCCATGGGGGTTCAGGAACTTCATCTCGGTAGTTCCGATTTTGTGATCACCGGAGGGGTCGAGACGTTCAACGACATCTTCATGTTCATGTGCTTCTCGAAGACGACCGCTCTCTCCTTCTCCGGCGACTGCCGGCCGTTCGATGCCAAGTCCGACGGCACGATGCTCGGTGAAGGGATCGGGCTCATGGGCCTTCGTCGTTTGGAGGACGCTGAGCGCGATCGGAATCCCATCTACGCGGTCATCAAGGGCATTGGCTCATCCTCCGACGGGCGGGCGAAGAGCATTTACGCGCCGGTGAGCGCCGGGCAGGCCAAAGCCCTGCGCCGCGCCTACGAGGCCTCGGGCTTCGGCCCGGAAACGGTCGAACTCGTCGAGGCCCATGGCACCGGCACCAAGGCGGGCGATGCCGCCGAGTTTGGCGGTCTCCAGACTGTGTTCGGCGAAACCACCCGCAAAGACACCCAGTGGTGCGCGCTCGGTTCGATCAAGTCGCAGATCGGTCATACCAAGGCGGCCGCGGGTGCGGCCGGTCTGATCAAGGCGACCCTCGCCCTGCACAACAAGATCCTTCCCCCCACGATCAAGATCGACACGCCGAATCCGGCCCTCAAGATCGAAGAGACGGCGTTCTATCTCAATGCGGAAGCGAAGCCGTGGGTGCGCGACCGCTCCCATCCGCGCCGCGCCGGTGTGAGTTCTTTCGGCTTCGGCGGAAGCAACTTCCACATCACGCTTGAAGAGTACACAGGACGCGCCAGGACCGCGCCGCGAATGCGCACCCTCGCCTCGGAGCTGGTGGCTTTATCGGCGAAGGATCCAGGCTCACTCATCGAGACCGCAGACGCGGTCCTCACGAACCTGAAGGCCGGCGCCTCGCTCGGCGGCATCGCGCAGGAGGCGGCGAATCGGTTTGACCCTTCGGCCGACTGCCGTCTCGCCATCGTGGCGAGTTCGACAGAAGATCTCGAAAAGCAGATCGGCCTGGCCCGCGCGAAGGTCGATGGTCCCTCATTCAACCTTCCCGGCGGCCCGACCTACGGCCGCGGCAAGAAGACCGAAGGTTCCGTGGCCTTCCTCTTCCCGGGCCAGGGATCGCAAGCGGTCGGCATGGGCCGGGACTTGGCTATGGCGTTCGACGCAGCGCGCCAGTCCTGGGACGACCATGCGAGCCTCGAGTTCGGCGAGGAGGGACAGAAGTCTTCAATCCATCGCATGGTGTTCCCGCCTTCCGTATTCAGCGACGAAGCGCGCGCCGCGCAAACCGCCGGCCTGACCGCCACGGAGTGGGCTCAACCGGCTCTTGGCCTCGCGAGTCTTGCCACCCTTCGCCTCCTTCGTCACCTCGGCGTCGATGGCGATGTTTTCGGCGGACACAGCTTCGGTGAAGTGACCGCGCTGCATGCGGGCGGCGCCATCGATGCGACGTCCATGGTCCAGACCGCACGCAAGCGCGGTGAACTGATGCGCGACGCCGCTACCACTTCCGGCGCCATGTGGGCCGTCTCCCTGGGCAAGCAGACGGTGGAAGAGCTTGAAGCGCTGCTCAAGAAGCCGGTGGTCATCGCGAATCACAACTCGAAGAAGCAGGTGGTGATTGCCGGACCGACCGGGGCCGTGGATGAAGCCGCCGCCGAACTGAAGGCTCGGGGCTTCAAGGGCACGCGCCTTCCCGTCGCAACCGCCTTCCATTCCAGTGTGGTCGCGGGATCCGTGGAACCCTTCGCGTCCTTCCTCAAGAGCCAGCGGATCTCGGTGCCGGACAAGCCCGTCTACGCAAACTCCACCGCGCAGCGTTATGCGGGGGGCGAGGACGGAATTCGCGCCACCCTCGCGTCGCAAATCGCCTCCTCGGTCCGGTTCTCCGAAGAGATCGAGACCATGTACGCGGACGGCGTTCGGCTGTTCGTCGAAGTGGGTCCGGGCTCCGTCCTGACCGGTCTGGTCAAGGACACCCTGGGCGATCTTCCTCATCTGGCCGTCGCCACCGACCGGAGGGGATCGAACGGAGCCACCACCTTCCTGCAAGCGCTCGGCACGCTCTCGGCAAACGGCCTGGAAGTAAGGCTCGCCAGACTGTTTGAGGGAACGAGGGTCGAGGCCCGCAAGGAAGCGCCCAAGGCGCACGCGATTTTGCTGTCAGGTGCTAACTACCTAAAGCCCTATCCGCCCAGGGAGGGCTCATCCACCCTTCCGAAGCCCAATCCCCCGCGGAAAACCGCCGTGGCCGTGGGCGGCGCATCCGATGTTGTGGCTCCCATGGCATTCAAAGGGGAACAACGCGACGTGAAACCGAACGCAAACCTTCAGGATCCCGACTGGCTGCGTGCCTTCGCGGAAGTTCAGCGTCAGACCGCCGAAGCTCACTCCGCCTATCAGCGGTCGATGGCCGACGCCCACATGGCCTTCCTGCGCACCTCCGAAGCGGCCATCGCGAGCATCAGTGGACAGTCGCCTTCGTTTTCCGCACAGAGCGTTCGACCGAGCTCAGTCGCGACTCCTGCGTCTTTCGCCTCGCCGGCTTACGCGCCGGCTCCCCAGGCGCCCTTGGCCGAAGCATCGGTCGCGGTACCCGCACCTCCAGTGCCGCCCGCTCAGGCCATGCCCGTGCCGATCGCGGTGGCTGCGGTGTCCGCCAAACCCGCGGTGGGGACGCCCCCTCCTCAAAACCCTTCCATCACGGAAGCCCTGCTTGCGGTGGTCGCCGACAAGACCGGCTATCCGAAGGACATGATCGGCCTGGACATGGAGATCGAAGCCGACCTCGGCATCGACTCCATCAAGCGGGTCGAGATCCTCTCGGCCGTGCAGGAGCGCGTCCCCGCACTCCCCGTAATTCCCGCGGCAGAACTCGGCGCGATGCGAACTCTTCGAAGCATTCTCGACCGCTTCGGGGCGAGCCTTGATGTCGCCATCGCAGCGCCCGCGGTGCTTGCGGACGCCGCTTCGGCCTCCCCGGGGGCGGCCGTGGTCACAGCTGCGGTTGCCAACACAACGATCCAGGGCGTCCTGCTAAGCGTGGTCGCCGACAAAACCGGCTATCCGAAGGACATGATCGGTCTCGACATGGAGATCGAAGCCGACCTCGGCATAGACTCGATCAAGCGGGTCGAGATCCTGTCGGCCGTCCAGGAACAGGTGCCCTCACTCCCCGCCATCCCCGCCGCCGAACTGGGCGCACTGAGAACGCTGCGCCAGATCCTTGAGCGTCTGGGAGGAAGTAAGGAGGCCCCTCCCGCACCCGTGGCCCAAGCCGCCGCGGCAGTCGCCGAGTCTTCAACTGCGTTTGCCAGAACGACCCCCGCGCCCACAAAGCTGGGCCGGTTTGTAGCCGTCCGAAGACCCGCTCCGAGGCCCGCATTCTCCCCGCGAGGTTTGTTCTCAGGCGCAGTCCTCATCGTGCGCGATTCGAATGGAATCGCCGATCACCTGGCCGCGATACTCGAAAAGCGTGGAGTCGAGGCCACCGCCGTGGACACCGTGGACGACGCGCCCGGTCTCAAAGATGCGACGAGCCGGCCCACCGCTCGCGTGATCGATCTTTCCGCCCTTTCCGACGCCCAGAGCGCTGACGAGGCGATCCTGATTCAGAAGGAGATCTTCGAGACCGCGCGTGAAGTGGCTCGGTCGACTGAAGGTCCGCGGCTCTTCATCGCGGTGGCCGACCTCTTCGGCGCGTCGCCGAACGCCGAGTGGACGGGCGGCGTCGCTGGCCTGATCCGGACGATGGCGCTGGAAATCCCGGCCATAACGAGCCGTTTCATCTCGATCACCAAGGGGCGTCTTTACGCGGACCGTCTGGCTCAGATCGTGGCCACCGAGATCCTGGAAGGCGGAGCCGATCTTGAGATCGCCGTCGACTCTTCGGGGAACCGCACCGCGCCCTTCTACGAGGATGCCCCGGCCAAAAGTGAAGGCCCGGAAGGCGCAAGCACCAAACTCGAAGACGGTTCGGTCCTTCTGGTCTCGGGCGGCGCCCGCGGCGTGACCGCGGCCTGCCTCGAAGAACTCGCGAAGACCGGCACGTACAGGATCGCGATCCTCGGTCGCACCGACTCGGATCTGGCCCCCGCCTGGGCGGAGGGCAAGACATCCGAAGGCGAACTTCAGGCCGCCTTTATCGCCGCCGAGAGGGCGGCCGGCCACACTCCAACTCCCCCGGAAGCGAAGCAGGCCGCGCAGTCGGTCGCGGCGGCCCGCGAGACGAGAGCTACCCTTCTGGCCCTGCGGTCGAGTGGCTCCGAAGCGCTGTACCTTGCCTGCGATCTGAAGGATGAAGGCGACGTCACCATAGCGGTGAGCACGGTCCGCAGCCACTTCAAGCGGATCGACGGCGTGATCCACGCTGCCGGCGTCCTCGCCGACAAGAAAATCGGCGAGAAGACCGACGCCCAGTTCAACTCGGTCTTCGACACCAAGGTGACCGGACTCCACCATCTGCTCGCGGCCACGCGAAGCGACGACCTCAAGGTTTTGTGCTTTTTCGGCTCGGTCGCGGGCCGAGTCGGAAACCCGGGCCAGGCGGACTACGCCATGGCCAACGAGACCCTGGAGTCGGTGGCTCAATTCGAGGCGAAGCAGAGGAAAAACGCGAACGTGCGCGTCCTTCACTGGGGGCCCTGGGACGGGGGCATGGTGACGCCATCGCTGCGCGCGGTCTTCGTCGAGCGCGGCGTCGCCCTAATTCCCATCCCCGATGGCGCGCGAATGTTCGTCGATGCGATCACCGATCCTCGGGCGCCGATCTCGGTGGTGGTGGGTGGCCGCCCCGACGCTTCGGTCCTTCTCGGCCATGGCGCGGCGCGAAAAGTTGTGGGCGACCTGATCGTTTCCTCCGCCACGTCGCCTCATCTGGCCTCGCATGCCGTAAAGGGCGTCCCGGTCTTCCCGGTCGCCCTCGCTCTCGAAGCATTCGCCCGGATCGCGCGCAGCGCGCGGCCCGATCTGCGCCTCGCCGCCCTCAAAGACCTGCGGGTGCTGAAGGGCATCCGCATCGAGGACTTCGCGGGCAAAGGGACGAGGCTTGAGATTTCGTGCGAGCAGGTCGCGAACGGATCCGGCGCGCGACTCAACTGCGAACTGCGCTCGCCCGGCGGCCCAATCCACTACCGTGCGATGGCCGAAATGACCGACCGCTCGTCGCCGAAGGCGTCGCCTCACGAGTTCGAAACTCCCAAGAACGGGACTCCCTGGGCCACCGATGAGGTTTACGGCCCGGTCCTCTTTCACGGCCCCGACTTCCAGGTCCTGAAGGGCGTTCGCTCGGTCGGCCCCCAGGGAGGTTCGGCTCTGGTCGCTTCGACCCGCGACATCGGCTGGATCGGCGGCCCGTTCGCCACCGACCCGGCGGCCATCGACGGCGGTCTCCAGATGGCCATTCTGATGGGGATGCGCGCGCTCGGCAAGACATCTCTTCCCACCAGCGTCGAGTCGCTGACCATCCACCTTGACGAGCCCACCAGCGGCCCCCTGCACTGCTCAATAAGGTCGCGTTCCGTGTCCGATCTCAAGACCGTCTCCGATGCAATCGTGCGGACCGAGGACGGACGACTCCTGTGCGAACTCCGGGGAATCGAGATGCACATGGTGGATACCGCGGCCAAAGCGTAGGTCGCCGACCGGCATCCGCCTTGAACCGCTTCGAACCCATCGCGATCGTAGCCCAGTCCTACGCCCTCCCCGGGGCGTTCAGCGCGGAGGAGCTCTTCAATCGCGTTCTGGCCGGGCAGGACCTCCTGAGCAGTGTTCCCGAGCGTCGCTGGCGGGTGGATCCGGACCAGCTTCTGGTCGCTCCGGGAGGCCCCACCGTCGATCGGGTCTCGACCCTGCGGGGCGGATACGTGCGCGGATTCGAGGATCGATTCGACCCCAGCGGCTTTGCCCTCGCCGCGGCGCAGATCCACGGCCTCGACCCTCTGTTCAAACTCGTCTTCCACACCTCCCGCGAAGCGCTTCAGGGCGTCAAGGACGCAGAACGGCTTCGGCCGCGCACGGGACTGATCCTGGCGAACCTTTCCTTCCCGTCCTCCGGACTGTCGCACTTCGCCGAGCAGGTATGGAGCGGCGTCGGGGCCACCGGTCGGATCGACGCGCGCAACCGTTTCTCCTCGGGACTCCCGGCGTTTCTGGCGGCGCGCGCGCTGAACCTGGGTCTCGCCGACACGGCATTCGCTCTCGACGCCGCTTGCGCGAGTTCGCTTTACGCCATCAAGCTCGCCTGCGACTCCCTCACCGACGGTCGGGCCGATCTGATGCTCGCAGCCGCGGTGTCCCGCGCCGACGATCTCTTCATCCACATGGGCTTCACCGCCTTGAAGGCGCTCTCGCCCACGGGTCGAAGTCGCCCTTTCCACAAGGACGCGGACGGTCTCGTTCCCGCCGAGGGCGCCGGTTGCGTGGCCCTCAAGCGCCTCAAGGACGCGGTTCTGGATTCGGATCGAATCCTCGGAGTCATTCGCGGCATCGGCCTTTCAAACGACGGCCGCGGCCACGGCCTGCTCGCTCCATCGGAGGACGGTCAGGTTCGGGCCATGGAAGACGCCTACGCCACCGCCGGCCTCGAACCGCGGGACATTTCGCTCCTCGAGTGTCATGCCACGGGCACCCGTGTGGGCGACGGCGTCGAAATCAAGAGCACGTCGCGTATCTTCGGGCCGCACCGCGTGGCCGCGGGCTCGGTCAAGGGAAACCTGGGCCATCTCATCACCAGCGCGGGCATGGCGGCGCTCGCGAAGACGCTCACCGCGTTTGATCGCGGGGTGAAGCCGCCCTCGGCTCGGATCGACGCACCGAGCGACGACCTTGAAGGCTCCAGTCTGAGACTTCTGCAAGCACCCGAACCGTGGGACAGTGCAACGCCAAGGCGGGCGGCCCTTTCCGCGTTCGGTTTTGGCGGGAACAACGCGCACATGATCGTAGAGGAGTGGCGTTCCGATTCGAAAGGACCGCTGGTCACGGAACGAAGCGCCCCGCCCCACCGTCCCGCCGGTATCGCGGTCATCGGTCTCGGGGTCCGGGCGGGCGGTTGCGAGACCACGCCAGAGTTCGCGGCACGGACCCTGATGAAGCAGCCCCTGGGTTCCCGGGCCACCCGCGTCGTGCTGGACGCGGTGGGCCTCAAGTTCCCGCCAAGAGATCTGGAGGCGACGCTGGCGCAGCAGACACTGCTCCTGGCCGCGGCCCAGGAAGCCCTGGCTTCGTGCTCGTTGAAGCCCGAACGAACCGGAGTTCTGGTGGGCATGGGGTGCGATCCGGAGGTGGCGCGTTACGGCCTGCGCTGGCGATCGCTTTTTCTCGAAGAACCGATCACGACGGAACCCGTGGGACCGCTCGAATCCGCGGGCGTCATCGGAACGATGCCGAACATCGTCGCCAATCGGCTGTCGAGCCAATGGGATGCGCGGGGCCCGGGCTTCTCGGTATCGGCCGAGGAACTCTCCGGGTATCGGGCCCTCGATCTCGCCCTCCGGTCGCTGCGAAACGGCGAGATCGACGCCGCGATCGTGGCCGCGGTCGACCTCTCGAGCGAAGCGGTCCACGAAGCTGCCATGCAGACCATCGAGAGCACCACCGATCCTCCGACCGCAGACGCCGCGGTGGTCCTGGTCCTTAAGCGACTCGACGATGCCCTGGCGCAGGGCGATACGGTGATGGCCACCCTCGACCCGGCCACGGTGGTTCCATCTCCGCCCCAGCTCGGACCGACCGCCCACGCCGCCTCCGGACTCATGGATGTGGCGCGGGCGATCGTCACCGCAGCCGCGCGGGCCGACCTGTCGCACGCCTCCGCGGCGCCACAGCTTCCGGAGAGCGACGGCTCGCGTGCTGCTCTCGCCAACACCCACAGCATCTTCGGACCGGCGGCGGCGTATCGGGCCCAGGCCGGCCCGCGGCCCCATTTCATCGATCTGGTGGGACGACGCAAGGTGATCGAGTTCTACAGCGCCGACACGCGCGATGCCCTGGCCCGCGCGATCGAGACGGGAGTCAGTTCCAAAGGCAGCGCGCTCCGCGCCGGCTTCTCCTGCGAGGTCAGCCAGCGTGACGACATGGCGGCACAGGTGCGCGACGCGATCCTTCGCGGCCAGCCTCTGCCTTCGGGCGCGCATTTCGGCGAGGCTGCGGTCAGCGGTGAAATGGCTTTTGTCTTCACCGGTCCGGCCGGCGCCTCGCGCGGCATGGGGAGCAGCCTGTTTCTGGCCCTGCCTCAACTGGTGGACGGGGTGGCCCTGAACTGGACCGGAGTCAAGAGCGATGCGGGCTGGATCTACGAAGAAGGGGACGGTCATCCTTCCGCGGAGGAAAAGCTGTGGGGCGCTGCCTTCATGTCGCAGGCTCACGCGGTATTCACGAGGGAGATTCTCGGGCTCAGGCCTGAGGCCGCGATCGGCGTTTCGTCGGGCGAGACCAACGCGCTCTATGCGATGGGCGCCTGGCGCAGCATCGACGCCCTGCGCGAAGCCCTCCACAAGGATCGGATGTACAGCCACGTTCTGGCCGGAAGGTTCGATGTCCTGACCGCGTGGGGCCAGGACGCGGCCTGGGACAACTGGAGAGTTCTTGCCCCGGTAGACAAAATCAGGGAAGCTCTCGCGGACGAGCCGCGGGCGCACCTGACCCTTCTCTACACGCCCGACGACGCCTGTATCGGCGGGTCGCCTTTGGCCTGCCTTCGCATCGTGGAAAAGCTCGGCAAAGAGCGCTGCCGCAAACTCGGCTACGATCTCGTCATCCACGCCCCGGAACTTGAGCCGGCTCGTGAGGCGTGGCTGCGTGTTCACTCACAGCCGACCACCGCGCCCGAAGGCGTCCGCTTCTACACCCACGCGACCCTGGACTCGTACATCCCGACCCAAGAGACCGCAGCGAAGCACCTCCTCACCCAGGCCCTCACCACGGTCGACTTCCCGGCCCTCATTAAGAAGGCCTATGACGACGGGGTCCGGATCTTCGTCGAGCACGGGCCGCGGCAGGGCTGCACACGCTGGGTGTCCACGATTCTGCAGGGTCGTCCTCATCTCGCGGTGGCATTGGACGTCGATCCCGCAACTTCGCTTGAGACTGCCATCGACGCGGCGATCCGGCTCTTCGCGGCCGGGGTCGATGTGAATCTGACCCGGCTGATCGAATCGCTTCCCGCGACCACCCCGATCTGGGCGCCCCGACGGCCCCTCACCCTGGAAGCGCACCGGGGAGAGATCAAGCCGTTGGAGCTGCGAGAGACTCGTAAAAGGGGAGCCCGTGCGGATGGGACGATGGTCATGACCAAGCCGCCGGCCATCCCGAGACTGTCGGCGATGGCGGCCATGGCGCCGCCCGCTGCTTTACGAGCAGCCACTTCGCTGGCGCCTTCTCCGCATGGGGAAGCCCGCGCGCTGGTGGTGAACCTGGCGACCTTTGATCTCGGATCGTCCCCCGCGCAAAGCGCCTCCATTTCCAATCCGGCCTACGGAGAGTTCCAGCGGGTTCTCGCGGCGCATCAGGAGTTCATGAGTCTCCAGACGACGGTCCATGAACGCTTCCTGTCGATGCGCATGAGCCCGTTCGCAGGGCGCCCATTCGCGACGACCGAGAGCCCGGCCTTCGAGGGCTGGGCGCCCCTCGCACCCAAGAAGACTCCTTTCTCCCGCGCCGACCTTGAAGTCCACGCGTCCGGTCGGATCTCGCGGATCTTCGGGCCGGAGTTTGCCGGGCAGGACGGCTTCCTGCGCCAGGTTCGCATGCCCGAGCCACCGCTTCTGCTCGCGGACCGCGTTTTGTCTATTGAAGGTGATGCGAGGTCGATGGGCCGGGGCACGATTGTCACCGAAACGGACGTGGGCTCGCAGACCTTCTATCTCCACGACAATCGGATGCCCGCCGGGATCCTGATCGAGTCGGGCCAGGCCGACCTCATGCTCATCTCGTGGCTCGGTGTCGACTTCGAAAACCGCGGGGAGCGCGTGTATCGGCTTCTCGGGTGCGATCTCACGTACCACGGCTCGCTCCCCAGAAAAGGCGACACCGTGCGGTACGAAATTCATGTCGACGGCCACGCTCAGCAGGGCGATGTGCGCCTCTTCTTCTTCCACTTCGATTCCATGGCCAGCGGACCGTCGGGCGCGCCCCGGCCACAGTTGAGCGTGCGCAACGGACAGGCCGGTTTCTTTACCGAGGGGGAACTGGCCAACACCGGCGGCGTTCTGTGGAGCCCGGAAGAAGAGGCGACCGCGGATTTCGCCGGCCTTCGGCTGGATGCCCCGAAGACCGCACCGCGTCCCGCGTACGCGCGCGAAGACGTCATCGCCCTTTCGGAGGGCCGGGTAAGAGACGCCTTCGGACCCTCGCATCTGCGGGCTCTCACCCACACCATGACGGCCCGTATCGCGGCCGGCCACATGCTTCTCATCGACGAAGTCGAGGCGATCGATGTCGCAGGCGGCCCGTGGGGCCGCGGCTACCTGCGCGCCGG
>JANLWV010000078.1:0-1794 GCA_031364765.1 Vicinamibacteria bacterium | reverse complement strand
GGCCCTGCGCCTCGCCTTCCACATCGGCCTGCGCAATTGGGGAAAGGAAGATCCGCGGTACGCCCGACTCCGGGTTCATGCGGAATCCCTCGGCAAGAACTACGCGCTTTACAGTCTCACCCACGTCTTCCTGTCGCTCGGCGCCATGAGCGGCTTCGCGATTTCCTTTCCGCTGTTTCTGGCCCAACGCACCCGGGAACCGGAGCTTGGTCTCCTGGCTCTTTTCGGTGTGCTGCTCTTCGTGATGGGACTCACGCTTGAGACGGTGGCCGACATCCAACTCGCCCGCTTCAAACGCGACTCCGCGAATCAGAATCAGATCATGCAGTCCGGACTGTGGCGGTACTCGCGTCACCCGAACTATTTCGGCGAGATTCTGGTCTGGATCGGTTTCTTCCTGATCGCGCTCGAGACGCCCTGGGGCTTTCTTGCCCTCGTCAGTCCCATGACCTTGTTGTGGGTTCTGCTTGGACCTTTAGGCGTCGGCCTGGTGGAGCGGCGAATGAAGAAGAAACGTCCCGAAGCGTTCGCCGACTACGCGCGGCGCACCAGCGTCTTCGTGCCCTGGTTCCCTAAGGCCTGAGCGGGCGCCCTTAATGAACTGGAACGAGTTTCTGCATCTGGCCGCGCTCAACTTCGGTCTGATCGTTGGCCTGATGGTGCTCCTTTGGGGCGTGTCGTTGGCGATGCGTGATTCGAGCATCGCCGACATCTACTGGGGCCTCGGGTTCATCGTGGCGGCCTGGTTCACCTATTTCAACTCTGAGGGCGTTCAGGCCCGGCGGATGCTCGTGCTCACCCTCGTGACTCTCTGGGGCCTGCGGCTCTCGGGTTACCTCCTCTGGCGCAACTGGGGAAAGGAAGATCCGCGCTATGCGCGCTTCCGGAAGAACGTTAAAGAAAAGGGCGGCAACTACGCGCTCGAGACGCTGAAGTGGGTCTACCTGCTGCAGGGATTCTTCATGTGGGTGACCGCACTCGTCCTGATCTTTGCCCTCGCGGTCGACACGCCGGAGCAGCTCGGCGTAACCGCGTATGCCGGCCTCGCTCTGTGGCTGCTCGGCATGTTTTTCGAAGTGGTCGGCGACGCGCAGCTTGCTCGTTTCAGAGCGGATCCTCAGAACGCGGGCAGGATCATGGATCACGGACTGTGGCGGTATACACGGCACCCGAACTACTTCGGCGAGGCGTGCGTCTGGTTCGGGTTTCTCCTGATCGCGGCCGACAACCCGGCGGGCCTCGTGACCGTCGTGAGTCCGGCCATCATGCTCTACGCGTTGATGGGACCCACAGGCAAAGGCCTGCTCGAACGACGCATGCGCAAGAGCCGCCCTGATTTCGAGGATTACGTTCGGCGCACCAGCGGCTTCTTCCCGCTGCCGCCGAAATCAAGGTGATCTAGGCCTTCACCCGCTCGATCAACGTGGCGGTCGCGAGACCCGCGGCGCCGCAGATCGCAATGACCGCGTAACGCTGGTTGCGCCGTTCGAGTTCATCAAGCACGGTGCCGACCAGGGCGCAGCCGGTGGAGCCCATCGCGTGGCCCAGGGCGATAGCGCCGCCGTTCACATTGAGCTTCTCGTGCGGAACGCCGAGCTCGCGCTGGTAGTGCAGCATCAGGGAAGCAAACGACTCGTTGACTTCGAACAAATCGACATCCGCGACGGTGAGGCCGGCGCGCTCGAGCACGACTTGGGTTGCATCAACGGCGCCGGTGAGGGCGAGGGTGCGGTCGATCGAGACCTCGGCCATCGCAACGATGCGCGCCCGCGGGGTCAGGCCATGACGCTTGAG
>JANLWV010000056.1:0-10688 GCA_031364765.1 Vicinamibacteria bacterium | reverse complement strand
TGGGGAAGTCGCAAGGCCTGCGCACGATGGACGACACGCTGCTCGAACTGTTGAAGGCCGGAACCATCAGCCTTGAGGTTGCCCACAAGAACGCGCTCAACGCGAAGGCTTTTCCTCCCCTGCCCGCAGCGGGCGCTCCGGCCGCCGGGGCTTCTCCGGCTCCAGCACCCGCGGCCCCACCCCCCCAACGACCCGCCGGAGCACCCGGAGCTCCTGCGCCGCCAGGAGGAGTACGGCCGGCGGCTGCGGGCGTGCCTCCGGGTGGCGCTCCCCGACCGGCGGCGCCAAGCCCGTCGCCTAGACCGCCTACACCTCCAGGCCCTGGGGCACGTCCCCCGATGCCGGGCGCGCCCGCCCGCCCGCCCGCACCTCCAGGAACCGTTCCGCGTCCTCCCATCAAGCCGGCGGCGAAGTAGTCATGGCCATGCCTGAACTCGAAAGACTACTGCGCAAGATGATCGAAGGCGGAGCCTCCGACCTTCACATGGTGGTGGGCCGGCCGCCCCTGCTCCGCACCCGTGGCGAACTCGTGCCCATGGATGAGCCGGTGCTCACGCGAGAAAGTTCGGAGGCCACGATCACCGAGATTCTCGCTCCGGGCCAGAAGGAGCGCATCTTCGAAAACCTCGATCTCGACCTCGCCTACGAACTGCCCGACGGCGCGGCGCGTTTCCGGGTCAACGTGCTCTGGCAGCACCGCGGCATGGGCGCGGTGATGCGCGTCATCCCTACGAAGATTCTGACCATGGAGCAACTCGGTCTGCCTCCCGGTGTCCGTCGGATCGCCGACATGCGCCGCGGCATGGTGCTCGTCACCGGCCCCACCGGTTCGGGCAAGTCCACGACCCTCGCCGCCATGATCGATCACATCAACGAGACGCGCGAAGCGCACATCATCACGATTGAAGATCCTCTCGAGTTCGTGCATCCGAACAAGAGGTGCCTGATCTCGCAGCGCGAGGTGAAGTCGCACACCAAGTCCTTCTCGGCAGCGCTCAAGATGGCGGCGCGTGAAGATCCGGACATCGTTCTGGTGGGTGAGATGCGCGACCTCGAAACCATCCGCCTGGCTCTCGCCGCCGCCGAGTTAGGCATTCTGGTCTTTGGCACGCTGCACACGAACTCGGCTTCGAAAACCATCGACCGGATCATCGACGCCTTCCCGGCCGATGAACAGCCGCAGGTGCGGGTCATGCTGGCCGACTCGTTGAAGGCGGTGGTCGCTCAGCAGCTCCTCAAGACGTCCGACGGCAAGGGCCGGTGCGCGGCCAACGAGATTCTCGTTTCCACTTCGGCCCTGTCGAACCTGATCCGCGAAGGAAAGATCTCGATGATCGCCTCGAATATCCAGACCGGCGCCGCCCTGGGCATGCAGACCATGGATCAGGCACTGGCGACGTACGTAAAGGAAGGCCGCATCACCGCGGAAGCCGCGTATGAGAAGGCCATAGACAAGGAGAACTTCAAGAAGCAAATGGCCCCCGCACCCGCGGCGGCGGCTCCGGGACCTCCGGCCCATTAAGCGCGCGGTGTCGCTTTGCCAGACCCGCCCGAGTCTGAAAGACTGAACGACCCAAAATGGCCGATCTTGATTTTGAAGCCCCGTTCGCCGAAGGCCTGAAACGCCTGCACGAGCTCCGCACATATCGCGGAGACCCGGGCAAGGAGCGCGAGGCCGCGGCCCTCAAGACTCAGCTCGACCAGGATCGTCGCGAGGTCTATCGCACCCTCACGTCCTGGCAGCGGACCCTGGTGGCTCGGCACGCGAACCGTCCTTACACCCTGGATTATTTGGGGGCGCTCCTGACCGACTTCATCGAGGTGAAGGGCGATCGGCGGTTTGCCGACGATCCGGCGATCATCACCGGCTTCGGTTTTTTCGCCGGTCAAGCGGTTTGCGTGATTGGGCATCAGAAGGGCCGCGATACGAAGCAGAAGATTTATCGCAACTTCGGCATGCCCAAGCCCGAGGGCTACCGCAAGGCGATGCGGATCATGCGCCTGGCCGAGAAGTTTGGCCGCCCGATTCTCACTTTCGTCGACACCCCGGGGGCCTACCCGGGCCTCGACGCGGAGGAGCGCGGTCAGGCCGAGGCCATCGCCTTCAACCTCCGCGAGATGGCCAAGCTCACGGTGCCGATCATCGTGACCGTGGTGGGCGAAGGCGGCAGCGGCGGGGCGCTCGCCATCGCGATCGGCAATCGGGTGAACATGCTGGAGAATTCGGTGTACTCCGTCATCACGCCGGAAGGCTGTGCGTCCATTCTCTGGCGCGATGCCGGCCGCGCGCCGGATGCGGCCGAGGCCATGAAGGTGGCGGCCCCGGACCTGAAGGCGCTCGGTTTGATCGACGAAATCATCGCAGAGCCGCCGGGTGGCGCGCATTCCGATCACGAAGCGACGTTCGAGGCGGTCCGCGCCGTGCTCGTTCGGCAGCTCGAAGACCTCGACGGCAAGAGCGTGAAGGAGTGGCTCGACGAGCGGTACGACAAGTTCCGGGCCATGGGCCGGATCGGCCAGGGTCTCGTCGAGGCCTGAACGGACCCTGAGCGGAGCCGAAGGGTCACCCTGGAGTGTCGACTCCGAAGCCACCGGTCTCCTCATCCACATAAGAACGCCATGACCATCAACGTTCGCTTGTTCGCGGCCATCCGCGAGGCCATCGGTCGCGAGCATCTCCAGTTGACGGTCAAAAATGGCGCCACGCCGGAGGATGTGTGGCGGGAACTGGTGCGCCTCGACGCGCACGGAGAGCTGTCCGCCCGGCGTCACAACCTCGCGGCCGCGGTGAACCGCAAGTACGCGAAGTTCGACGCGCCGCTGTCGGAAGGGGATGAGGTTGTTTTCATTCCGCCGGTGAGCGGAGGGTAGTCGGGGCGCGGACTCCATCTCAGGCTGGTCGGCTTCTACAGACGGGTCACGAGTACGAGCCAAGCCCGTAAGGCGGGCTAAACTTCAGTTCATGCTGCGGGCGCATTCGAAGGAGCTGGATCTCTCACCCAATCGATACATCGAGAAAGTGAATCGGACCACCGGCCGGGAGATCGCCGGGCCCATCGATCCCGACGACCTTCTGGTTCACGCCCACCGCGATCAGAACCTCATCGAGGTCGCCGCTCAGGTCATCGCGTCCGGCTTCATCCGAGCCACCGGTCGGGAGAGGGCGGTGGAGCGCGGTCTTAGGGCCATCAACGAAATGGCGGGTCGCGGCGCCGAACTCGCGAGTCTGTTCATCGGTGGCCGCGCCTTCGAGAAGCGGGCCAAGGATTTTCTCGGTGTCGTCTCTCGCGACTACTCGTATCGCTTCCGCGAGCCGAAGCACCTGTCTCTCGTCCAGATCGAGCGCCGCCTGGGCAAGGCGCGCCAGGACGCGGCGAGGAAACTGGCCGCGCGCGGGGCGGATCCGCAGCTCCACATCCTGCTGACCGGCGCCACGGGCTTTCTGGGCAAGGAGATTCTGTTTCAGGCCGCCCAGGACCCCCGCATCGCCCGCCTCACCGCTATCGTGCGGTCGGAGAGGATCACGGATCGAAAAACCGGGGATGTCCTCCGAGTCATCGACGCGCCCGAACGTGGGAGGTTGCTGCTCCGTCGCCTGGCTCTCGACGAGGACACCCGGGAGAAGTTCGACTTCGTGCAGGGGGACATCGAGCAACCAAACTTTGGCCTGTCCAATCGAGACCACGATGCCCTGGCCCGGAGCGTCACCCACGTGATCCACTGCGCGGCCTCCGTCTCTTTTGATGATCCCTACGAGGCGTCGTTTCGATCGAACGTGCTCGGCTCGATCAACGCCCTCGCTTTTTCACTTTCCCTGCAAACGCGGCGAGGCGCGCCGTTCGTGGAGCACGTAGCCATCGAAACGTCCTACATCCACGGCCGCAAGCGCAACGCGATGGCTCAGGAAGAAGCGCTGGTTTTTCCCCGGCAGTTCTACAACAACTTCTACGAGCTCACGAAGGCCATGGCCTCGATGGAGACCGACCGTCATCTGATCGAGAAGGGTCTGCGGGTGGTCCAGCTTCTGCCCTCGATCGTGATCGGTCACTCGGAGACCGGGAATAATCGCGGCGATACCAAGGTGGTGAACGCGCCGGTGAACGCGTTTGGACGGGCCAAGGAAATTGCGGACAAGCTCGACTCCGATATCGCGGGGAAGCCGCGTCAGATGCTCCTCCAGTGGGCGGGCGGCCAGTTCCCGGGCGATCCGACGGCCGAGCTGAACTTCGTTCCCGTCGACCGCGTGGTTCAAGGGATTGTCGCCAGCCTTACCGTGCCCGAGGCGATCGGCACGCGCATCCACCTCGCCACCGACAATCGGATTCGCTCGGACGATGTCGTCCGCACGGTTCGAGAGGAACTCGGCGTGAACGTCCGACTTTCCGATCCGACCATCTACCGCAACGTCACCCTGCCCATCGTGAAGAGCATCCTCACCCGCCTGGGCGAAGACAAGCTGGCGAACGCGCTCGAGAAACTGGGGGCGATCTTCGGCGGTTATGCCGAATGGGGTCAGCCGATTCACTCAGTGGGCAACGACGTGCGCCTCCTCGGCCTCCCGATTCGTCGTCCCGACACGGAGAACGCCTTTCGAATGCTGTGCCGTCACAACCGGTACGTCCAGCAGTATGGCCGCGTGCGTGACGCGGATGAGACCGCGCGCCGCGAGCTCGCTTGGGGAAAGGCGCTTCTCCGGATCGAAGCCCGGACCGGGCATCAGGCGGGGGCGCTCCGCCCGCGAGAGTTCAGGGAGCGGCTCGGCGAAGAACTCGATCTCGAGTCGTTTACCCTCAGGAACGTGGAGGCCCCGATGAAACGCGTGGCTCCGCGTCGAAAAATCGCAGTGCGCAGAGCTGGCTAACGAGGAGTGGATATCACCATGGCGCAACAGGTTCTAACGGACGCCCTCAAGAAGGGCGAAGAGATCTTCCAGACCGTCTCCGGGCGGCTGCTCGAGCAGCCCGTGGTGGCGAAGGCTTTCGAAGCCGCGATGGTGGGGAAGAGCAAGGTGGACGAGGGTGTCGCGAAAGCGCTCAAACGGATGAACGTCCAGACTCGGAGCGAGTTCAAAAGCCTGAGGTCCCGGGTCGATGGGCTCGAGGTGCAGGTCTCGGAGCTGCGCAAGGCTCTCGACGCCCTGAAGGCCGCGCGGGCTACCAAGGCCTCGCCGAAAGGGCCTGCGCGAAAAGCCGCGAAGAAGGCCTGAGAAAAAAGGGAACGGGAGCAGAGCGGCAGCATCATGAAAGGTCGAATCGCCATCACCGGAGCGTCGTCGTTTCTGGGCGAGCGCTTTTTGCGCCGCCTGATTCGCGATGGTCATGGCGACGACCTGGTCGTGATCGATGTGGCCGAACCGTCGATCTCGGAAGGGGCCATTCATTTCCGTAGGGTCGACCTTACCGAGCCGGCGGCCGACCAGGCCATCCTGGACCTGCTGAAGGCGGACGGGATCGAGACGGTCGTGCACATGGCCTTCTTCACCAACCCTCGCCGCGACACCACGAACGCCCACGAACTGGAGTCCATCGGAACGCTCGCGGTTCTGGCCGCGGCCGCGGCGGCCCGCGTGAAGAACTTCGTGATGCGGTCGTTCACCCTCGTTTATGGCGCGCGCGCCCAGAACCCGGCGCTGATTCGCGAAGACACGCCCCTGCCGTCACGGGCGGCGCTCGCATGGCTGCGGGACAAGGTGGAAGCCGAGGAACACGCGGCCTCTTTCGCGAAGCGCTACCCGGAGATGTCGGTGCGGGTCCTGAGATTCGCGCCCCTGCTCGGACCCCACGTGCGGACCTTCTACAGCCGGATCTTCGATCGACGGCTGGTCCCGACCCTCCTCGGTTACGACCCGCTCCTCCAGCTCCTTCATCCCGACGATGCCGGGGAAGCCCTGGTGCGGGCCACGTTTTCTTCGACGCGCGGCGCCTTCAACATCACGCCCCGCGGTGTTCTGCCCCTTTCCAGCGGAATCCATCTCTCCGGCAAAGTTCCCGCCCCGGTTCCGCACCTTTTAGCCTACTGGGCGGCCGATGCCCTTTATGCGGCCGGCCTCGTCGAAGCCCCGTCGGGTTTCATCGACTACGTCCGGTATCCGTGCATCGCGGATGGCGAGAAGGCGAAGCGCGAGCTCGATTTCGTGGCGAAGTTCTCGACCCGCGAGGCGCTCGACTGCTACATCGCGTATCGGCATCCGCTTTCTGACGTGGCGTCAGAGGCGCCAGCGAACGACGCCGAGGCGAGCGCCGAAACATCCTCCGCCTCCGCGGAGATCCTTCGATGACCGCCTTGCCCCGCGCCAAAGTTCTTCCCTTCGAGACTAAAGCGACCCGCGCGGCAAGGTCGCGCCGCGGAAAGGCGGTGGAGGGTCGAGAGAAGGACGATCTCCGTTTTAGAGTCGAAGAGCTTGAGGCCAAACTCCGGGCCGCGGAGTCGAAGGCGCGGCTGCCCGAAGGCCTGGCCATCGAGCTCACGCGACTTTTTGCCCTTGGGCTTCGGGGAGTTTCGTGGGACCGGGTGGCCCGGGTCCTCGCCGCCGCCCATTTCTCCTGGCACTCGGAAGAGACCGACGAATTCGGCTACGACCCGAAGTTCACGGAGAGCCTGAGGCCTTTCCTCGAGTTCATGTACGCGGTGTGGTGGCGCGTGGAAACGACGGGCATCGAACGCGTGCCCGGGTCCGGTCCGACCCTCGTGGTCGCGAACCATTCCGGCGTCCTGCCCTGGGACGGGCCCATGATCAACGTGGCTCTCCGCCACGAGCATCCCGCGAGGAGACATTGCCGGATGCTGGCGCTCGACATGTTCGCTCTCCTGCCCTTTCTCGCTCCCCTGCTCGCCCGAAGCGGCGCGATCCGCGCGAATCCCGAGAACGCCATTCGCATCCTCGAGCGCGGCGAACTGGCGGGCGTGTTCCCGGAAGGCGTCAAGGGCGTGGGGAAACCTTTCAAGAACCGGTACAAGCTCGCGCGTTTCGGCCGCGGCGGTTTCGTTCGTATCGCTCTCAAGACCGGAGCGACCATCGTTCCCACCGCGGTGGTGGGCGCGGAGGAAATCCATCCGAACCTGGCCCAGGCGAACTTCATCGGCCGCCCGTTCGGCCTGCCCTACTTTCCCTTGACCCCCACCTTCCCTTGGCTGGGACTCCTGGGCACCATTCCGCTTCCCACGAAGTGGTCGATCGACTTCGGCGAGCCCCTCGATCTTTCGCGCTATCCGAAGGAAGCGGCGGATGATCCGATCCTGGTGAACCGACTCTCCGAACAGGTCCGGCAGCAGATTCAGACGATCATCGATGGCCGCCTCGCCCGCCGCCGTTCGATCTGGTTCGGATAAGAGGGACTACCGGGCAGCACCCAGAGAGCGATCCAGCACATCGAGGGCGGCGGCGAGCGCCTGGGCGCTTTGAGCCTGGTGTTCTTCCGAGGGTTTTTCGGGGAGACGTTCCAGCAAGGGCGCCGGCTTGAAGCGGATTCCGTGGCGGGCCAGGGTTTTTGCGAGCTTCCCCTTCCTTTCGCGCAGGGTCAGGAGCGCCGACAGGCGGCCATGGCGGGTGAGGGCCTTGCGCGCGCTGTACCGCATGATGTCATAGCGGAACATGGTGAGGTCGTCGCGCTTAGGCTCGATGAGAAGGATGTCCACTTCAGGATGCTCGGCGCGGTACCGGCTCAGGCCGTACTCAAACCGGCCATGAAGGAGAATGCGAAGGACCTGCCCCAGCACGGTGTCGACACCATGACTGGACAGCGGTCCGAGAGAACTCCGGGAAGCGCCATTGAGGATCGGCACCAGGGGATTGATGCAGATGACGAGGTCCGCGCCCTGGCGGATGGCGAGATTGATGTGCGCGGTCTTGGTGACGCCGCCATCGACGTAGTCCTTGCCCTTTAGGCGAACCGGCCGGTAAAGGCCGGGTAGGGCGGTGGAGGCCTGAACGGCCTCAGAGATGGTGACCGAGCGGTGCCTCTTGTCTCCGAAGGCCACGGTCTCGCCGCGGTCGAGATCCACGGCGATGATGCGAAGCGGAGTGTGGAGCTCGTCAAAGTCATTCGTTTTCGAGAAACGAACGAGGAGGTTCCGCAAGAACTCCTCGACACCGGAGTTGTCGAGGAGTCCCGGGGGTATGACTTCAAGAAAGGGGAGAAGGACATCCCGGGGCGACGACGTGTCGCCGGAGAACACAGCCTGCGCGGCCTTGAGCGTGGCCCCCGGGAAGCGGAGGGCGCGTCGCGCGTATTCCGCTACGCCGAGTCTGAAAATGGCGGCGGCCGGAACCCCAAAAGGGCTCGCTCCGCCGGTGGTGATCTCGCGATAGATCTCGCCGGGCCCGAAGCCGGAGGCGAGGAGCGACGCCACGAAGGCGCCGCCGCTCACTCCGACGTAGAAGTCGAGCCGGGTGAGGTCGAGGTCCAGAGTCTCGTCCAGAGCCTTGAGACACCCGATCTCGTAAAGGGCACCGGTGACGCCGCCACCCGCGCAAACCAGCGCGATCTTCGACTTGCGCCGACGGCTCTTCCCGGCCGATTTCATGCAGAACAAGCCTATGCGGAAACCGGTGGCCTCCGCGAGAGACTATCGCCGCTTCTTCAGGCCGTCGATCTTCCGCGAGAGCTCTTCGACCCGGCGGGCCAGGAGATTGATCTCGGACCGGGTGGGGATGTTGAGAGAAGCGAGGGTGGATTTGACCGCGCCTTCCGCTTTGCGGCCGAGGCTCTTCCTCCCTTTCTCGACCCGAACTCCCAGGTCGGACACGCGCTTCGAGAGATTCTTGCCGGTTTCGCTGGCGAAGGCCTGGGCTCTTTCGAGCGCGGGCTTGCCACTTTCGATCACGGCCTTGACCTTCGCTTCGGCGGTCTTGGGGGCCTCTTTGAGGGCGTCAACGGCCTGGGTGGCCTTCTCGGCGATGGTGGTCTTCTTCGCGCTCTCGAGCGTGGAACGGCGGCGGCGGGTGGATTTGGCAGGCATGGCTTTCTAACTCCTTGGTTTGTGGGACGACGGGGTGCGAGATGAGGTCCGACGCCGTCGAGGTGCCGGATGAGAGTTTTTCGCGTGGTTCCTGGCGCCTGGCCTGGCTACGAAGCTTTCGAGAGCTTTCAGTTCCCGGGCGAGGCCCGCGATCGTTCGAACCGCGCGTCCCGGCCGGAGAGCCGGGATCGGTTTGCGGGTCGCGGCTTCGGCGGCCTGAACGCCGCGGTGGATGGCTGCCTCCACTTCCTTACGAAGGTGCAGGGCCTCTTCGATGCCAAGCCGGCCCCGGCTGACCAGCCGGGTGGCGATGGCCTCGGCTTCCTTGCGGGCGCGATCCGCGAGGTCCTTGATGGGGGCGGCCGCCTCGGCCGGAGTCGGCGCCTTGGCTCCTCCGGCCAGACGGAGCAGCGACTCCATCAGGCCAAAGGGCAGGGACTGGGCGCGCCGCTTGACCAGGTCGACGAGCGCCTGGGCCAGAATTCTTGGGGTGGCATCTTCGCCGCTTGGGTGCTCGACCACCTTGATCGAGTCGCCCGCGACCAGGAGGGCCACGATGTCGGCCAGCGAGACGTATCGCTTCGCGGTGGGGTCGTAGAGCTTCCGGTTGGTGTGGCGGGTGATGAGGCGCGGCATGGACAGAAACAACATAACGCAGTGCGTTACATATTGTCAAGTCCAATAACGCGGTGCGGGAAATTATCGCAGCCCCAACCCACTCGTGCCGTGGGTTCGCGTTCTCTTCGACCGCAGGTGACCGAGGAGTATGCCGATCGAGAGGGCCATCAGGATCACGAGGCCCACCAGGGCGAATGACCCAATCAGGATTTCTCCGAGGGCCAGGCGGGGCCGCTCCAGTTTTATCCAGGTGATGACCTCGCCGGGCTTCAGGGAGGGCGTGGGCACGGGGACCCTTGTGGGTTGCGCCGAAGCGACGGCGCCGGCCGACGGGCGGGCGGCCGGGGTGGGGGCAACTTGAGGGTTCAAGCGCGGAGCTTAGTGCCCCGGTCCATGGATACGCTGAGTCACCGAGAACGCCGGGACGGGAAACATCGGCGTTCGAATGCCACCGTATCTACGGACCGGGCACTTGGCGGGATGGCGCGGTGCGCGGTGTTCGTGGCCCGCTCAATGTTTGGACCGTCCCTTCCCGCCCACGCGGACGCCACTGCGGCCACCCAGTTTCGTGGCCTGGTTCCGGTTCAGTTGATCCAGGTACGCCCTGACCCCTTCGAGGAGCGACTCGGCCAGCTTCTCCTGGTAGTCATCGGACTTGAGCCAGCGCTCTTCCTCAGCGTTTGAGATAAAGCCCACCTCGGTGAGGATGCTCGGCATGTTCGCACCGATCAGCACGTAGAAAGGCGCGGTGTGCACGCCGCGATCGAGCACGCCTTGGAACTCGGACGCGAGACCCTGGATGTTGCTGCGCTGGATGATGCCGGCGAAGTCGCGGCTTTCGTCGATCTTGCTGTTGGTGGCGATGGCTTTGACCAGATTGTTGAGATCCTTCATCGTCGCCTGGGAGATCGCGTTCTCCCGGGCGGCCAGCTCTTCCGCGGCCTCGCTCTTGGCAAAGCTCAGGTAGTAGGTCTCGATGCCGCGTCCGGTTCGGTTTCGGGCGCTGTTGATGTGGACGGACAGGAACAGATCCGCGCCGGAGGCGTTGGCGACGGCCGTTCTTTCCTCGAGCGGGATAAAGACGTCGGTATCGCGGGTCAGGACCACATCCG
>JANLWV010000046.1:0-26564 GCA_031364765.1 Vicinamibacteria bacterium | reverse complement strand
ACCACGAGGCGGTCGACCAGCGTGCTCGGTTTCAGAATGGCGCGAGGGTCGGTCTTCTTGTTGATGAGCTGGATAACCCCGATGATCTCTCCCTGGTGATCGCGCATGGGCACCACCAGCATCGACTTCGTGCGGTATCCGGACTTGAGGTCGAACGATCGCGAGATACGGTACGGCGTTTCGGAAGGAAGAATGTAGGCGTCGGCCACATTCACGGCGACGCCATTGACCGCCACGTAGCCCGCGATCGAGGTCGGATCGAGGGGCATGCGCGACTCTTGAAACGGGATAGAAACCGAGTCGTTCTTGGCCAGCACAAACTTGAGGGTATCGGGCTGCCCCGGGGCCTCGGCCCGCACGACCAGATAGAGACTTCCGGCGTCGGCCGCGGTGATCTGGCGCGATTTGTCGAGAATGAGGGACAAAAGGCGGTTGATGTCGCGCTCCGCCGACAACGCCGCCCCAATCTTGTTGAGTTCCGACAGGTCGGCATTGCGACGCGCCAACTGACCCTCCAGGGTCGACACCGCGGTCTTTCGGCCCGCGATCTCACCGGCAAACCGCGAGGCCCGTTCGAGGGCCAGATTAGAGAGGGGCGCCACGAGAACGGAGGGAAGCGACGGAAAGGCCTGCAGGGTCGGGGTCACGTCCTCGGGTTTCCCCACCACGACCACGGCGGCGGGGCAGGAATGAAGTGCTGAGGACAGGTGCGCCCCAACCTTCAGAAGCTCCTCGGCATCCGCCACGATCAGAGCCTGACGATCGCCCAGCAACCGGAAGAGATCAGGCTCATCCTTCACCCGGGACACCTCGGCTTGAGGCTCCGCGAAGAGAGCATTGGGATCACCCAAAACGTACGTTTTCATCAAAATTGACCCCTTCGAGAGTAGCACAGCGTCCTCCGCAGCACCGGCGTGGAAAGTGTCCCAGGACACTTTCGGGGCCCGACGGTGTCCCTGCTTTCGACGGCTCCAAGGAGAGGAGTAGGCTCAAGCGTAGTGCGGGACGAACTCCTGAAGAGCAGCGAACATCGTCTCTGGGACCTGATCGCTGAACGGACTCGTCCGGGGATCGATCTGGTCGCCCTCGACCGGCGGATTTGGGACCTTTTCGGCGAAACCTGGGCGGTCATGTTCACCGATTTAGCGGGTTTTTCGCGCCAGGTTGAGAAGTTCGGAATCCTGCACTTCCTTCAGATCATCCTCGAACACAAACAGTTCCTATCTCCGATCATTCGCCGCCACGACGGCATCCTGATCAAGATCGAAGCGGACTCACTGATCGTGATCTTCCGGCGTACCGCGTCGGCGGTGCGTTGCGCGGTGGAAATGCAGATGTCGCTTCACGAACTCAACCAGATGCGGCTTCCCGAGACGGAGGTTCTGCTCTGTGTGGGCATCGGCTACGGAGAGATGCTGCGCATCGGCGATCTGGATGTCTTTGGCCGCGAAGTCAACGCGGCGAGCAAGCTGGGAGAGGACACCGCGAAGGCCGGCGAGATCCTGCTGACCAAGCCGGCGGTCGACTCGGCCGGGACGGTGGATGGACTCTCCTTCGAGCGGATCGACGCGCAGGTCGGCGGTTCTCCCGAGAACTACCGGGTGCGCTATCGGTGAGGGCCTTGGCTACGGCGGCGCGGCGCCCTGAGCGCCGCCTATGAGCGACGCGAGGTCGGAAGGCTTCTCAACCGCCAGATCGGGCCTCTCGCGCAATACGCCCTCGCGGTCGTAACCCCAAAGGGCGCCCACCGCCATGGCGCCCGCGTTTCGTGCGGTGAGCATGTCGACCGCGGAATCGCCCACCAGCGCCGTCTCGCCCGGGCGGAGGCCCGCCTGGGCGGCGATCCTCAGGAACCCTTCAGGGTCCGGCTTCTTCGACTTCAGGTCATCGCCGCCGATAACGGCGATGAAGCGGCCGAGAAGACCCAGATCCTGAACGATCGTTCGGCTCATGCCCCCGGGCTTGTTGGTCAGGATGGCCAGTCGGGCGAACCCTTCAAGGTGATCGAGAGCCTCCTTCATGCCGGAGTACAGCCGCGTGGTTTCGGTGAGGCGAGATGCGTAAATGACGAGGAACCGGTCGAAGATGCGGCCCACCTGGTCGCGGGATTGGCCCGCGGCTTCGACGCAGCGTTCGATCAGGAGACGAGCGCCACCGCCTACAAAGCCGCGCACCACGTCCTGCGAAAGCCTGGCGCCTTCGCCGCATGCTTCGATCAGGGACTGGTTCGCCGCGGAGGCGATATCGCCAATCGAATCGATCAGCGTCCCATCCAGATCGAAAACCACCAGGCGAACGGAGGCGAAGCGCGCTTCCGCCGGCATCATTTCCCCTGGCACGCCTTGCCCGAAATATAGCCAAGGGCGCACATCTCCTCAAGCCACGAGCGATCGAAGTCCTGTAGCGCGCGTCCCGAGGGCTGGTCCAGGTAGAGGACCACGCCCGACTTCGACGATCCAGGCTTGAACAGTCCCTCGACGGAGTCGGCGTCAAGTCCCGGAAAGGCGAACGGTGGCGAAGGGGGCGGGTGGACAGCCTTCTCGCCGATGAAGACGTGGGCGGCGGATAGATCAAGCGACCCCAGTCGCCCTCGAACAGTCACCGGAACTCCCACCGGCCGGACCCGGAAGAACACCTCCCGCGGCACGCCTGGTCTCGGTAAGAGCGCCAGTTCAAGGAGACGACCGCTGTCCCTCACCTCCGCCTTTTCACTTAAGCCCAAACCTGCGGTTTCGACTGCCTCGATCCATCCGGGAGTCTCAACCATGAGGGTCTGGGCCTGGGACGAAAGCGCTCGGATCGCGTATCGATAGGGCGTCACCCGCATCGTCGCCTCGACTGCGGACCGGAGCCGCCTCATCCCCGGTGGGTTCCCGCCCATGAGATTTGTCTGCTCCTTCGGATCCCCACCGAGGTCAAAGAAGAGTTCGTCGGCCTGCGGCGAGAACCGCCTTATGTACTTCGCCTGGCCGGTCCTGATTCCCGAGGACACAAAGCCGCGATGCGAGATCTCGGAAACGACGGGCGGCTCGGGGACTTTCGAGAAGGCCACGCCCTGCAGGGGACGGCCGATGATCGCGGGCGGGTCGGGCACGGGCATATCCAGGGCTTCGAGGATGGTGGGCAGGACATCCGACAGCGCGACCATCTGACCGAAGCGAGAGGCGGCGCCCTGCCTGCCCGCGAACTTCACGATCATCGGAACGTGAACCAGCTCATCGAACACGGATCTCCCGTGCAGCCAGCCGCCATGATCCTGAAACTCCTCGCCGTGATCGGCGACGAAAAAGATCAGAGCGTCGTCGTAAACGCCGCGCTTCTTGAGAGCCTCGATGAAGCGGCCGAACTGCTGATCACCGTACGCGATGTCGCCATCGTACTGGGCGATCAGACGCTCGCGATCGAGCGGCTCCTTGAAATCGGTGCGCGGGTCTATGCCGGGATGATCGGGAAACACCGCCCTCGGCTCGAACATCGTGTCGAAGGGCGCGGGAGGCGAGTACGGAACGTGCGGGTCCATGGTGTGGACATACAGGAAGGTGGGAAGCCCGCGCCGCGAGTCGAGAAACGCCAGGGCCTGGTCGACCACCAGGCGCGTGTCCACCATCTTGGAACGCCGGCCCTCGTCGCCGTGAAGGCCCGCGAAAACATCGAACCCCTGGTGAAAGTTGGAGTCCGCGGCGTAGATAACGGAGTTCGCGATCACGGCCCCGGTGGCAAAACCGCGCAAGTCGAGCATCTCCGCGAGGGTGACCTGGCCTGAATCCAGCGGATCGCGCAGTTGAACCGCGCGATGACGTGAAGGCAGGCGCGAAGTCATAAGCGAAGCGACCGACGGCTTCGTCCAGGAGGAGTGCGCGATGCCGTTTTCGAACAGGACCGCGTCGGCCGCGAACTTTTCAAGTTCGGGTGTGGTCTTCCGCGGGTAACCGTAGGGGGACGTGTGGTCGGCACGCAGCGTGTCGACCAGATAGACGACGACCAGCGGATCCCTCCGCACCGCGAAGTTCGGATCCACCGCGATGGCGGGCGCGCCCCAGTAGGCGCGGGACAAGTCGCCATCCTTCTCGAAGGCGCGGGTTTCGAGGACCAGTTCGCGATCCTTCCCTGCGAAGCGGGACAAATCGGCGCGGAGATTCACATAGCGCCGATGCTCCGGTTTGGAGATCGGGTCGACAACCTGGGAGAGGACGGTCTTGTTCTGACCATCCTCCATGACCCCGATAACGAACTCCACCGCGCCCTTCGACTGCCGGTCCTCGGGAATCCCGGCCGCGATATGAAGCACGGCGCCGCGAGGGATATCGGCGCGGAGGACTATTTTCGACGGGGGCGAAGCGGGAAGCACCCGCAGACCCACATCGTCGATGTGAATCATCCGGCCCTCAACGCCGGCCACGAACGCCTTGCCCTCGCCCACGACGTGGCCGTCCACAAGTCGCGTCGCATACATGGTGAGGTCGACCCCGGCCTCCCGGGTACACGCGGGACCGCAGGCGACCAGAGTTAAAACCAAGACGCGGCAATGCATCAGCCGGTTCATGAGATTAGGAAATCTCCGATCAACCGGGCCACCTCGGCGGGCTTTTCCTCCTGCGGCAGGTGCCCCGTTTCCAGGACGACTTTGCGCGCGCCCTTTATTTCCGCCACGAAACGATCGGCGTGCGACTCGGGCAACCAGGCATCGAACCGCCCCCACAAGACCAGGCTCTTGGCCTGGATGGCGCTCAAGTCGGCGACCCACCGTTCGTCCAGCCGGGAGAGCAACAGGGAGCGCGCGGAGGCGAGGGCGCCTTTTCGCAGCATAGGGGCCACGTACTCGTCGACGCGCTCAGGGGTCACCCGCGTGTCGTCCTGAAACAGGTAGCGCAACGTGGCCGCGGTGAGGAGGCGCCGCACCAGCAGGCGCTCCGCGAGGACACCCGCGGCCTTGGAGGCGAGGAGCCGGACCACGAACGGCCGCTCGTTCGGGCGCAGGCTGAACCCGGCCGAATCAAGGATGACGAGGTGATCCACACGATCGGGTTCGCGGGCGGCCATGATCAGCGAGACCGCTCCGCCCATGCTGTTCCCGACGAAGTGCGCCCTCTGAATCCCAAGCGCGTCCATCAGGCCGACCACGGTCCCCGGGTAGTCGTCGAAAGACAGGTCGTCGGGTTGGGAGGAGGCGCCGAAGCCGGGAAGGTCCAGGGCGATCACGTCGAACTTTTCCGCGAGCGGACCGATCACGTCGGCCCAGGTATAGATGGACGAAGCCAAGCCATGGATGAGAATGACCGATGGCCCCTGGCCCCGGCGGACGTAGCGCACATCAAGACGTCCGATGCGGACGGTGTGAGGCGTCAACGCGGCGCGAGCCAGCCACTGCCCCGTCGGCGGGACCTTCTCGCTGGGGAGGAAAAAGAGGACGGCTCCGGCCATAAGCAGGACGAGAGCGGCTCTGCGCGCAAACCTCGCCAAGAAGTTGTCCCTCTTCCCTACGACTCGATCAGGCGCATGATCTCCGGAAGGGCCATGCGGACGGCCTCGCGTCCGGCTTCGTAGAAAGCGGGAATCTTTCGGGGCTGCATCCAGCCCGAGTCCCCCATGGCGGGTGCGATCACCAGATCGGCGCCCGACAGCTCGACGCGCGTCCTGGAGCGAAGGAGGGTCAAACCCGCGCGCAACGCGATCGCGACAAAGGACTCGGCCGCCGGCCAGCGTGTGCCCCCGTTCACGTCCACCGCCACCACCACACCTTCGTCGTTCGCCAGTTCGCGGGCCAGCTTCACCGGCACCACGTCCGTCACGCCGCCGTCGTAAAGACGCCGGCCGTCGTGTTGAAACGGCGGAAACACCCCAGGAAAGCTGCAGGACGCGCGCACCGCATCCCGAACATTACCGGTCTTGAAGACGACACCCTCACCGGTATCGATGTCGGTGGCGAGGACGGAGAGAGGCGCCGACAGCTCTTCAAATCGCTCCATGGGCAGGAACTGGTCTATCAGAATCCCAAGCTTGGTGCCGGAGAGAAGACCTCCACCCCACCCTCGGACCCAGAACCAGGGATGAAGGCGCGAGGCCTCTTCGACGAGCGCCTCCATGCTCGCGCCGCCGAGGTAAGCCGCGGCCACCAGAGCGCCACCGGAAACACCCGCGTAGCCGGCGGGACGGACGCCCTGCGCCTGAAGCTCGAGGAGCACGCCCGCATGGGCGGCGGCGTGCGCGCCCCCGCCGGAAAGCGCCAGCACCAAGGGCTTCCTCGAGCTCACGACGACAGAATCTCCTGGAGCGACTCCACTTCGAAGCCTTCGGTGCGAAGAGCGCGGATGGCGTCCACGGTGGCGGCGGCGGCGGTCAGGGTGGTGAGGGCCAGAATCCCCTGCTCCGTCGCCTGCTTTCGGATGGCGCCGTCATCCAGGTACGACTTCTGCCCGAGCGGCGTGTTGATCACAAGCTGAATCTTTTCACCGCGGATCAGATCGACGCAATCCGGCTTCCCCTCGCCCACTTTGGCCACGGTCTTTGAGGGCACGTCGCGCTTCGCGAGGAAGGCGGCGGTTCCGCGGGTAGCCAGGATCGTGAATCCGAACTCGTGAAGGGTGCGAACCATTTCCAAAACACCCGGTTTGTCGTTGTCGTGAACCGAGACGAACACGGAACCGCTCGTCGGGATCGAGGTTCCAGCGCCCGCCTGAGCTTTCGCGAACGCGACGCCCACATCACGGGCGATGCCCATCACTTCTCCGGTCGACTTCATCTCCGGCCCGAGCAGGATGTCGCTGCCCTGGAACTTCACAAAGGGCAGGACCGATTCCTTGACGAAGACCCGCTTCACTTCCAGGTCCTTCACCAGGCCGAGTTCGAGGAGGGTCCGGCCCGCGGCGATCTTCGCCGCGATCTTCGCCAGGGGGACGCCGGTCGCCTTGCTGACGAAGGGCGTGGTGCGGGAGGCCCGCGGATTGACTTCCAGGACGTAGACTTGGTCGTTCTTGATCGCGTACTGCGCATTCATGAGGCCACGGACATCTAGGGCGAGACCCAGGCGGCGGGTGTAGTCCCTTATGGTGGCGATATGTTCGGGCTTGACCTTGTAGGTCGGGAGCACCATGGCGGAGTCGCCGCTGTGAATGCCGGCCTCTTCGATGTGCTCAAGAATCCCCCCGATGATCACCCGCTCTCCGTCGCCAAGCGCGTCCACGTCGACCTCGAACGCATCTTCCAGGAAGCGATCCACGAGGATCGGATGGTCAGGCGACGCCTTCACCGCCTCCGAGGCATAGGTTTCAAGATCGTCGTCCGAATAGACGATGGCCATGGCCCGGCCGCCGAGGACGTACGACGGGCGCACCAGGACGGGATAGCCGATCCTTCGCGCGACTTCGCGGGCTTCGGGGATGGATGAGGCCGTGCCGCTCTCCGGCTGAGCGATCTTCAACTCATCAAGAAGTCTCGCGAAACGCTTCCGGTCCTCCGCGAGGTCGATCATGTCGGGCGAGGTGCCCCAGATGGGAACACCGGCGCGCCAGAGAGGAAGGGCGAGTTTCAGCGGGGTCTGGCCGCCGAACTGGATGACCACGCCATCCGGCTTTTCGCGCTCGACGATGTTCATGACGTCTTCGAAGGTGAGCGGCTCAAAGTAAAGACGATCGGAGGTGTCGTAGTCGGTCGACACCGTCTCGGGGTTGCAGTTGACCATCAGGGTTTCGCAACCCTCCTCCTGAAACGCGAAACTCGCGTGACAGCAGCAGTAGTCGAACTCGATGCCCTGGCCGATCCGGTTCGGTCCGCTGCCCAGGATCATGACTTTTCGTTTAGTCGTCGGATCCGCCTCGCACTCGTTCTCGTAGGTCGAATAGAGGTAGGGAGTGTGCGACTCGAACTCCGCGGCGCACGTATCGACGCGCTTGTAGACGGGGTTGACGCCCAGAGCCTTGCGGGTAGATCGGACCTCCGACTCGAGGACGCCGATCAGCTCGCCCACGCGCGCATCCGAGAAACCCAGCAGCTTGGTGTGACGCCAGGCCCGAGCGCTCGCTCCCCTGCCGTCTTTGACGATGGTCTTCTCGGCAAGGACGATCTGCTCAAGCTGATCGAGAAACCAGGGATCGATGGCGGTGACGGCATGAATGTCCTCGACGGTGCGACCCTGATCGAACGCGCGCCGGACAAAAAAAAGCCGATCGGGGCTCGGTCGCGCCATCTCGGCGTCGAGAGCAGCCCCGTTCAGGTCAGAATCGCTGATGCCCTTCAGGAAGAAGCCCGTAGCCCCGATCTCCAGACCGCGGAGGCCCTTCTGGAAGGCCTCCTTGAACGTCCCGCCGATGGCCATCACTTCCCCGACCGACTTCATCTGCGTCCCAAGCGTCGACGACGCGCCCGGGAACTTCTCGAAAGCAAAACGCGGGATCTTCACCACCACGTAGTCGATGGTCGGCTCGAACGACGCAGGCGTCACCCTGGTGATGTCGTTCCGGATTTCGTCGAGGGTGTAGCCGATGGCGAGAAGGGCCGCAATCTTGGCGATCGGGAAACCCGTGGCCTTCGAAGCGAGCGCCGATGAACGCGACACGCGAGGATTCATCTCGATGACGACGAGCCGCCCGGTTCCGGGGTCGGTGGCGAACTGGATGTTCGAACCCCCAGTTTCGACTCCTACTTCGCGGATGATGTCGCGGGCGGCATTCCGCATCCGCTGATACTCGGGGTCGGACAGGGTCTGTGCGGGGGCGACGGTGATCGAGTCTCCGGTATGCACGCCCATGGGGTCGAAGTTCTCGATGGAGCAGATCACCACGAAGTTGTCGGCCTTGTCGCGCATGACCTCGAGCTCGAATTCCTTCCAGCCGAGGATCGACTCCTCGATCAGGACCTCGTGAACGGGCGACATCATGAGGCCGCGAGTGACGATCTCCTCGAACTCGGCCTCCGTTCGAGCGATGCCGCCGCCCGAACCGCCCATGGTGAAGGACGGCCGGATGATCGCGGGCATGCCGGTCTGCCCGACGGCGGCCCTGGCCTCCTCTATCGACTTCACCACCGTGCTCCTGGGCACGTCGAGGCCGATGCGGCGCATCGCTTCCTTGAAGAGCTGGCGGTCCTCGCCCACCTCGACGGCGCGACGGGACGCGCCGATGAGGCGAATGCCGAGTCGATCGAGGGTGCCCCGCTTGGCCAGAGCGACGGCGAGATTGAGTGCCGTCTGTCCGCCCACGGTTGGAAGAATCGCGTCGGGCCGTTCCTTCTCGAGAATCCTTTCCACAAACTCCGGGGTCAGCGGCTCCACGTAGGTGGCGTCCGCATACTCGGGGTCGGTCATGATGGTGGCCGGGTTCGAGTTCACCAGGATGACGCGAAGGCCCTCGCGCTTCAGCGCCTTGATGGCCTGGGTGCCGGAGTAGTCGAACTCGCAGGCCTGGCCGATGACAATGGGGCCCGAACCGATGACCAGAACCGACTTGATCGTCGGGTCCTTCACCGGCCCTGCGCTCCGCGCTTCTTCTCCATCATTTCGACAAAACCCGCGAAAAGATGCCGCGAGTCGTGGGGTCCCGGGCTCGCCTCGGGGTGATACTGCACGGAGACCACCGGCAGTTCACGATGCCTGAAACCTTCAACCGTGTCGTCGTTCAGGTTGACGTGGGTGAGGGCGAACTCTTTTTTCTCGAAAACACTCCGGTCGAGGGCGAAACCGTGGTTCTGCGCGGTGATCTCGACCTTGCCGGTTTCGAGATCCTTGACCGGGTGATTGGCGCCGCGATGTCCGAACTTGAGCTTGTAGGTCCGGCCGCCACAGGCCAGGCCGAGAATCTGATGGCCCAGGCAAATTCCGAAGAGCGGCGTGCCGGAATCCATGACGGCCTTCGCGGATTCGATCGCGTAGGTGCAGGCGTCCGGGTCCCCCGGGCCGTTCGAGAGGAAAACGCCGTCGGGTTTGAGCGACAGCGCCTCCGAGGCGGTGGTGGTCGCGGGCACGACCCGGACGTCGCAGCCCGCGCCGGCCAGGAGGCGCAGGATGTTCCGCTTGATTCCGAAGTCGTAGGCCACCACCTTGAACCGTGGCGGCGCCGGATTCGTCGCATCCTTGAAGTCGTAGGCCGACCCGGTGGTGACTTCGCGAGCCAGATCGAGGCCGTTCATGTCGCGCGAGACGCGAGCGCGCTTCACCAGGGCGTCGATGTCCCCCGCGGCCGTCGAGATAACGCCCCGTTTCGCCCCGTGGCTCCTTATGTGGCGCGTGAGCGCGCGTGTGTCGATGCCGCTGATGCCGACGATGCCCTGCTTGTCGAGCCACGCCCGAAGCGAACCTTGAGACCGGTAACTGGAATCGAGCGCGGCAATCTCGCGAACCACAAAACCTCTCACCTGAGCACGCGCCGATTCCATGTCCCGCTCGCACACTCCGTAGTTGCCGATGTGCGGATACGTCATCGTCACGATCTGGCCCGCGTATGACGGGTCGGTGAGAATCTCCTGATAGCCGGCGAGCGCGGTGTTGAAGACGACTTCGCCCGAGGTAAAGGCCGCGCTTCCGAAGCTCAGGCCATGAAACGACGCGCCGTCCTCAAGAACGAGTACGCACGAAGGCCGAACACCCGCGGAGGGGTGATTCTGCGTCTCGACCGCGGTCACCGAACGCGGCCAGTTTTGGCGATGGGCCAAACACAAAATGCCGCCTTGCCGTAGATGTATTTTTCCGGAACCGAGCCAAACGAGCGGCTGTCCATGCTGCTCGATCGGTGATCGCCCATCACGAAAAAGTGGCCGCGCTCGACCGTGGCTTCGGGCATGTCGTAGTGGTCGCGGTATTCCGACAAGAGGTAAGGCTCGTCAAGGATCGCTCCGTTGAGCAGCACCGACCCGGAGCGGATCTCCACTCGGTCGCCGGGCAGACCGATGACCCGCTTGATGTACGAAACGGAAGGATCGCGCGGATAGTAAAATACCACGACGTCTCCCCGCTCGACCCCCTGAAACCGATAGATGAACTTGTTGACCAGGATGCGCTCGTTGTCCTCGATGCGGGGCTGCATCGACGCCCCTTGAACCCGCACCGGCTGGGCCACGAAGGTCACGATGAAAAAACAGAAAAGGACGGTGATCGAGACGTCGTGCAGAAGATCCCAGGCCGCCGAAAGCAAGGGACGACGGGGGGTCGGCCCCGGCGTGGTCAGGGACGCGGAGGGAGGCGGAGTTTCCGCCAAACTGGTGACGTTCCCGGGCGGCTGTCCGTCAATCCCTGGTCCGGTACCTTCGCTCACAGGCGACGCTCGACCACGCGGGTTCCTGCGAGACGATCGTGGAGGGTTTGGCCATCGACCAGAATCACCAGGAAACCCAAACCCAGGGTGGCGAGCGAAACGCACAAACCACCAAAGCGAACCAGGGCCTGAGGAATACCGAACGGTTTGGTTCCATCCTTCATAACGATCCCGAGGCCCAGAAGCTCCTTGCCGGGGGTGGCCCCCCGGGCCGCCCAGAAGCCGACAAAGTAGGCGGGAAAGGAAAGCGCCGGCAAGATCATGAGGTAGGCGGCGAGAGGAAGACCCTTCTCGAAATTCATATAGACCCCGAGAGGGGCCAGTGAAAAGAGGGCGAAGAGAGCGGCCGTGGCCAGCAGGTCCACGAGAAAGGCGAGCAGCCTCTTCTCCAAGGTCGCCGGCGACGTGGGCACATAGGGGTCAATCGAACTCGGGTCCGCCCTCGCCGCCTGGACGACTCGCTTCGGATAGGCGAGATTGCGGCCGGCGCGGGGAGCCAGGGAGTCCCCGCACGCATTGCAGAATCTGGCCGGGCCCACCACACGCGCATTGCATGACGCGCACAAGCTGACCGCCTGTTCGGTTTCAAGGGTGGCGCCGCAGTTGCGGCAGAACACATCCCCCGAGTGGAAACCGCTGTCGCAGGCGGGGCACCTCATCTTCTGAGACGAGGGGTGCTGAATCACTTTCGCAAGATTTCCTTCGGTCCCTGCCTCGGGAGCGCGGAACAGCAGGCGCGAGGCGCCGAGCCACAACACGTCGCCATCGGCGAGCTTCCGTTCGGATACCCGATCTCCGTTGAGCAGAGAGCCGTTCGACGACTCGCAATCGTGGAAGAGATACTCGTGACCATCGAAGACGATGCGGGCGTGGCGCCTCGACACCAAAGCGTCCGGGATCACCACATCGTTCGTCGGATCGCGACCAATGGAGAAGTCGGCTTTGGGAAGGTCGATCTCCTTTCGGGATGGCGTCTGCGGATTGATGATGAGCTTGGCCAACTTAGGACCCTTCTGGACTGCGTCGCTTCCCAAACGTGTACTTGCGCCGGACTCTGACCGGAACGGTCTTCCCGTCTTTCTGGCCCGGTTCGTAGCGCCACTTGCGGACGGCTTCCATGACGAACGCGTCAATCTCCGGGGACGCCGACGATTCGATTTTAGGGTCGTCAACCAGTCCCTCGGGTGTGACGATCCAGGACACTGTGACGGAAACCACTTTCTCCGGTGCGATCTTGGCTTTGGAGAAATCTGACTGGGAGACGATCAGGGGCGACTTTTCGACGTCGGCCTCCGCGTAGACCGGCAGCTCGTTCCATTTCTCGGTCACCTGCGGGGCCGACCGGCCCGCCTTTCCCAAGAGCATCACGCCGAGGACCAGAGCCAGAACGGTCAGCAACCCCACTCCGGCGACAAGGATCCTGGGGACCATGGATGGCCGCGGCGGCGCGACGGCCGGGAGCGATCCCGCGAACGGCTGCGAGGCCGGTCTCGACGCCGGGGGCCTGGGAGGATGAGCCGGGGGTGTGGATGGGGGTCTCGATATCGCCGGGGCAGACTGAAGCTTGCCCACCGAACGATCTCGCATTTTCGCGGCCACCGCCTTTTCGGACTCCGACATGATGATGGTCTTTTCCGCCCCTGCGGCCCGACTGCCCGCCGGGCTCGTAGCCTGACTGGCATCGTGGAGGGTCGTGGATGGGGCCGAGGCAGAGAGGCTCCGGACTGCCGAGGGGGATGGAGATGACAGACTCGGCATTTCCCGGGTCGGCGGAAGCGAACCTTCGCTGGGGCCGGCAAGGGAAGAAGGCGGCGCTTTCTCGGATCCGGGCAGCGTTATCTGAAAGGCCGGCCCCACCGGTGGACTGCCCGCGCCCGTGGCAGTCTGGCTGGGCGCAGACTTTGAAAGGAGATTCTCCACCGCCTGCCTCGACAGACGATGGGTGGGGGGCGTCTCGGAATCCTCATCCAGGGCAACCATGGTCGGGTCCGGAGTTGTGACTTGTTTCCTGGCCGTCAAACCCTGCTCGAACCCAACCGTGGCAACGAGAGTTTCCTCGCTCGATACGTCCGAGATGAACGTGGCCTCGGCTGAAGAAACCGTCGGTCCGTCGAAGCCGTTGTCAATCGCCGCGGTCGCCGCAGTGTCCACCGGTGAGGGTGGGGGGGCGACGGGAGGCAGAATCGCCCTCTTCATTCTGGGCATCGGCTCGGGGATGGCGATTCGCATGACCGGAGACGGCGCGTCGCCCGGAGCCACCACACCCAGGCAGGACTTGAGGGCCCGCGCGAAGGCGGCGCCATCGCCGAATCGGTGAGACGGGTCCTTGGCCAGCGCGCGTTCGAAGACGAACATGAAGTCGCGACTCGGAATCCCCAGGGCTCGGAGTTCTTTGGGCTCTACCGGAGGCGAATACACGAGAGCCTCGAGAAGCTCGGGCTGGGTCTTGCCCATGAAGGGTCGCTGTCCCGAGAGCATCTCGTAGGCGCAAACCGCCAGCGAAAAAAGGTCGCTGCTGGCCGCGAGTTCCTGCCCGCGGATCTGTTCGGGCGACATATAGGCGGGTGTGCCGAGGATCTCGCCGTGTTGGGTAAGCTGGCTGCCTTCGATCCGGGCAATCCCGAAGTCCGCGATCCGGACCCGTTTGTCCGCAGCCATGATGATGTTGGCGGGTCGAACGTCGCGGTGAACAATGCCTCGGGAGTGCGCGAGGTCGAGTGCGGCGGCCATCTGCTCGACCACCCGGATGGCCTCGTTGGAATCGAGACGTCCGGCGCGGGCGAGCGTCACGTCCAGGGTTGGACCCTCGACGTGCTCAAAAACCAGATAAGGCAGACCCTCCACCTCGCCCACATCGAAGAGCGCCACGATGTTGGGGTGAGACAAGCCGCCCGAGATCCGGGCCTCGTGATAGAAACGCTGCAGGAACCGATCCCGCTCGGGCCCGGGCGGGACATCCACGCGAAAGACCTTGATGGCGAGGACGCGCCCGATGAAAGGATCGGTCGCCCGGTAGACCGTTCCCGTCCGGCCCGACCCCAGCCTCTCCACAACATCGTAACGCCCGATCTTCGCGGGAATTCGGCTCGGCCCTTCGTTCGGGGCGGGTATCTTGGGAGCAGATTCGGACATGGTTCGTTTTCAGACGCTCAGAGCACCGGCGTGAATAAGGGCGATCGGCGCGAAACCAGTAGGCAACTGAACCTCCGAACTATAAGGCGAAACCCGTGTCCACACTCAGCGGAAGACGGCGATCAGGGGCGCATGGTCCGAGGGCTGGGCGCCCTTTCGCTCATCGCGGTCCACAAGCACCTCGGCGCAGGCCGAAGCCAGAGACGGCGAGGCGAAAATGTGATCGATCCGCAGTCCATCTCCCTTCGGAAATGCGAGCATCCGATAGTCCCACCAGGTGAAGGGTCCATCTCCCTTATGGTGAAGGCGCGTGGTGTCCACCAGTCCAAGCGACAGGAGTTCCTGAAACGCCGCCGTCATCTGGGGATGAAACAGGACGCTGTTCTTCCACCGATCGGGTTTGGCCACGTCCCGGGCTTCGGGCGCAATGTTGATGTCGCCGCAGATCGCCACCTTCCCCTTGAGATTCAGCCTTGAGGACGCGTAGGCCCGGAGCCGCTTGAGCCACTCCTGCTTGTAAGCCCACTTGTCCGAACCGACCTCGCCGCCGTTCGGCGCGTAGACGGACGCCACCCGAACGCCCATCACGTCGGCGGCGATCACCCTCGCCTGGGGATCCTCGGCGCCGTCATCAAATGTACGCGAGACGTTCGCGATGGGGACGCCGGCTCTCGCCAGCAGGGCGACACCGTTGTATGTCTTCTGGCCGAAGGTCACCGATTCATACCCCGCCGTCCGGATCGCGTCTCTCGGGTAGTCGTCGTCCACAACCTTCAGCTCCTGGAGGCAGACCACATCCGGCTGCTCGCGAGCGAGGAAGGCGATGAGCCGCGCCTCCCGTACTCGGACGGAGTTCACGTTCCAGGTGGCGATCTTCACTGCGCCGTCGTCGGGGCGGGCTTACGCCACTCGTCGATCAGGCTCGCGACGAGACCGGTCCACCCGGTCTGATGCGACGCGCCCAGGCCCTCGCCGGTGTCGCCGTTGAAGTACTCGTAGAACAGGATGAGATCGCGCCAGTGGGGATCGGTCTGGAACTTCTCCCGCTGACCATGACAGGGTCTCCGGCCGTTCGCGTCGCGGGTGAAGATGGAGATCAATCGATCCGACATGGCTTTTGCCGCATCCCACAGCGGCTTCTCTTCCCCATTCTCTCCGCCCACCCGGACCTTGAAGGTCGGACCGTAGGCCGTGCCCAGCTTGCGGAGGGCTTCGATCATGAGGAAGGTGGTCGGGAACCAGATGGGTCCCCTCCAGTTCGAGTTGCCGCCCTTGAGCTTCGCCCGCGCTTCCGCCGGATCGTAAGTGACCATGCGGGCGCCCAGGCGAAACGGCTCGCTCTCATGGACCTTGGACAGGCTTCTCAAGCCGAATTCCGACCAGAACTCATTCGGATCGAAAACCCGATCGAGAAGGCGGCGTGTCTGTTCGGGGTCGACGATGGCGAGGACGTGGGTGGTGGCGCCTTCGCGACTCACCGGATAGCACACGTTCTGGACCACGTGGGCTTTGTTCCTTACGAACCAGATCATCCCTTCGTTGAAATCCTTGAAGGGCTCGATCCATTTCTCCTCCAGCCTCTCGATGGCGTAAAGCGGGACCAGACCCACCAGGGACCTGACCCGGAATTTCTCGAACGTGCCATCCTCGGAGCGCAGGACGTCGTAGAAGAAACCGTCGTCCTGGTCGAAAAGCTGGTAGTTCCGTCCGCCCATATTCTTCATGGCCGCGCCCACGTAGATGTAGTGCTGGAAGAACTTCGTGGCCAGGCCTTCGTAGGCCTTGTTCTCCCGGGCGAGTTCGAGGGCAATCCGCATGAGTTGAAGGCAGAGCATGCCCATCCAGCCGGTGGCGTCGGACTGTTCGAGCACCGTCCCGTAGGGCAGTTTTTCGCTGCGGTCGATGACGGTGATGTTGTCGAGGCCGAGGAAGCCGCCTTCGAAGACGTTGTTGCCTTCGCGGTCGACCTTGTTGACCCACCAGGCGAAATTGATCAGCAGCTTGTGAAAGCACCGCTCCAGGAACAGCCGATCGGCTTTCCCGCTGCGGATCCGGTCCATGTTGTAGACCCGCCACACCGCCCAGGCCTGAACGGGAGGGTTCAGGTCGGAAAACTCCCACTCGTAGGCCGGGATCTGTCCGGAGGGATGCTGGAACTGCTCGAAGAGAAGGAGCCATAACTGCTCCTTGGCGAACTCCGGATCGATCACGGTGAGGGGAACGCAGTGAAAGGCCAGATCCCACGCCGCGAACCATGGGTATTCCCACTTGTCCGGCATCGACATGATGCGCATGGAGTTCAAGTGACGCCAGTGCTGGTTTCGAATCTGCTTGCGCTGTTCCGGCGGCGGCCAGTCGGTCCGGTCTCCCTCCAGCCATACGTTCACATCGAACAGATAGATCTGCTTGGTCCACAACATACCGGCGAAGGCCTGCCGCTGGACGAGTTTCTCGTCTTCGCTGGCGGTTTTCGGTTGGATGCTCGCGTAGAACTCATCGGCCTCGCCCCGCCGCTTCGCGATGATCGCCGGGACGTCTTTGAGGGGGTCTCGGTGTAACTCCGGGACGAAACGAAGACACAGGTCGACGCTCCCGCCCGGGGGGACCATGAAGCGATAGCGGAAGGCCGCCTTGGTGCCCTCCTCCCCGGGGTTGGTCGCGTCCTCCCCGTCCACCACCCGCCGGTGAAACGCGTCCTTCGTGTAGGGCGCTCCCGAGCCGATCCCCGGCCCGTAAACCGCTTCCGCGTTCGTCTCGTTGTCGGTGAACAGCAACTCCGCGCCGGCCGGCCCATAAAGGTGGCGAGGGCCGAGCTTGTACTGGAACGGGAGCTGCTTGGGCGGACGGGCGTCCCGATCATCCGCGGTGATGCTGACATAGCCGGGGCCGGACGCCCCGGGGACGATTCTCGGTTCGGGCAGTCTCGTCTCACCCCAGCTCCAGGTGTTCCTGAACCACAGGTGCGGAAGGATGTGCAGCGGCGCTGAAGCAGGCCCTCGATTGTGGGCGCGAACGCGCATCACGATGTCCTCCGCGTTCTCCTTCGCGTACTCGACCTCGATATCAAAGTACCGGTCGTCGTCGAAGATGCCGGTGTCGAGGAGTTCGTACTCGGGTCCCTCGCCCTTAAGCGCCTGGTTCTCGCGAATCAGCCGCTCGTAGGGATACTCGCGCTGGGGGTACTTGTAGAGCCACCTCATGTACGAATGGCTGGGTAGATTGTCGAGGTAGAAGTAGTACTCCTTCACGTCCTCGCCGTGATTGGCCTCCGAGGGAACAAGGCCGAAGAGGCGCTCCTTGAGGAACGGATCGCGCTCGTTCCAGAACGCGAAGGCCAGGCACAGGATCTGATAACGGTCGGAAATCCCAGCGAGGCCGTCCTCGCCCCATCGATAGGCCTTCGCCCGCGCGTGGTCGTGGGGGAAATGCGCCCAGGCATTTCCGTCCGCGGAATAGTCCTCGCGCACCGTGCCCCAGGCACGCTCGGAAACGTAAGGACCCCAGTGACGCCAGGAGGTGAGCGAACCGTCGTTCCCGGCAAGGCGCTCATGTTCGCGCGTTTGAGGCGGCATTCGCCGGAGTCTATGACAAACCCGGCGGTGCCTAACCCACGCGTCGTATAGCCTTCCCGCCAATCCATGTTCTCCAACCGAACGCCCGCAGACTTCGCTCTGAACACGCTCTCTCTTCGTACCCGCGAGAGGCGGCGCGCCGGATTACCCATCCTGGACCTCACCGAGTCGAATCCCACCAGCGCAGGCTTTCCAGCGCCCGCCGGGCTGCTCGGCCTCCCCGGGAATTCCGAAGGCGCCCCCTACCTCCCCGATCCCCGCGGCCTGCTCTCGGCCCGCGAAGCGGTGAGCCGCGACTATGCGGCGCGCGGCGGCACCGTCGAGCCCGATCACATCCTCCTCACCGCCAGCAGCAGCGAGTCCTACTCGTTTCTCTTCAAGCTGCTCGCAAACCCGGGCGATGAAGTCCTGGTCCCCAATCCCTCGTATCCCCTCTTCGAGTTCCTCGCGCATCTCGACGGTCTTGGCGTCAGGACCTATCCGATCCGTTTTGACCATGAATGGCACCTGAGCGTCGACTCACTCAAGGCCCGGCTCACGGACATCACGCGGGCGGTCGTGGTCGTGCATCCCAACAACCCGACGGGCTCGTTCCTGAAGCGGAACGAAGCGCGGGCGCTCACCGGCCTTTGCGCCGAGAGAGGCATCGCGATCATCGCGGACGAAGTCTTCGCGGACTTCGCTCTCTCGGGCGATGCCGCGAACCGCAATCCAACTTTCGCCAGGGACTCCCCCGCCCTGTGCTTCGCCCTGGGCGGCCTGTCGAAGTCGTGCGCCCTGCCTCAAATGAAGGTTGGATGGATCGCCATCTCGGGTCCGGCCGAACTTCGAAACCCGGCTCTAGCCCGACTGGAGTTCATCGCGGACACCTACCTCTCGGTCGGAACACCGGCCCAACTCGCGTTGCCGCGAATCCTCGCCCAGAAGGAGGCTTTGCAGGCGCCGATCCGTGAGCGCCTCGCCCGCAACCTCAACGCGTTAGGGACCGCAGTCGCCGCTCACTCTGTGTTGTCGCTCCTGAAGCCAGAGGGCGGATGGTCGGCGCTCGTCCAGTGCCCGGCCTCCCGCACCGATGAGGAAAGGTCGCTTTTGGCGCTCGAGGCTGGAGTGCTGGTGCATCCCGGCCACTTCTTCGATCTCGAATCGGGCTGCTACCTGGTGATCAGCCTGCTTTGCGAAGAGCGGGTCCTTGACGCCGCCCTGCCGCATCTGATAGACGCGGCGGTGCGATAAGGTCACGCCATGAAACGAATCACGCCCGCGGAAGCCGCCGCGAAAATGAACGAAGGGTACGTCTACCTGGACGTCAGGTCCGTGCCCGAGTTCGAGACCGGCCATCCAAAGGGCGCTTTCAACATCCCGTTGATGCACGCGGGCAGGATCTCCATGTCGCCGAATCCGAAGTTCATGGACGAGGTCGCGAAGGCGTTTCCCAAGGACGCGAAGATCGTGGTCGGCTGCAAGAGCGGCGGACGGTCGGTGGGCGCCGTCGGACTGATGGAAATGGCCGGTTACCAGGACCTCCTCGAACAGCGCGCGGGGTTCGACGGCAACGGCGGCGAGCCCGGCTGGAGGCAGACCGCACTGCCGCAGTCGACAACGCCGGAGGCCGGGCGAGCGTACGAGGACCTGAAGGGTTAGGCAGACCGCGAACGCGCCGATACAGTCTTGAATGTGCCAGCTCAACCTCCGACTCGGTGAGTTCGACGCACGCTCGAACCGCTCGATGGCTTGAGGTTTGACGACGAACTCCCAAAGAACCTGAATCATCTTCAACCCGCCGGTCAAACGCCCGGTTCCTTCTCGATCTCCACATTGCCGTCGAGAAACTTCAGTTTGAATCGAAACAGGTCGATCCGCCAGTCGCCCTCGACCAGCCGAAGATTGAAGTCGTAGCTCCCCACGATCATCCGCGTGTTCCTTCCTGACCGGGTCCGCCGATAGTGGTACGCCGTGCCGTAGCAGGACGCGGTCGCGGTGGTCTCGAGCGGAACAATGGAGAGGTTGCCAATCTGATGATGAATCGACTCGATAGGTCGCAGCCCGGCCTCCCATCCCGCCACAATCTCTCGTGCCGACAATTGTTTGGGCGTTCCCCCGGCGGTCGAGGTCATGTCGAAGGTGACCTTCGAGGCAAAGCAGGCGCGCACCCGGTCCCACTCCCGCGCGTCGGTGGCCAGGAAAAGTGTGTTGATGACGTCGGCGACGCGACTCCGCTCAACCAACACCTGCAGCGCGGTGTTGTAGGCCATTCTGGAACTCCTTTCTAGCGCTCGATTCCCAAGGCTCGATCCTTCGAGAAGGATAACAAGTCGCTTATACAGCCGTTCTCCGACGGCATTCTTCCCTGCCCTCAGGCGCGGATCAAAGGTGAAAAGGCTCGGGCTTGCCGAGGGAGATGCGAGGGCAGTCAGGAGGCGCGGGGTTGAACGAATGGTGGGGCGCACCCGGAATAAGGAGACCGGGGAGGGACGGGATCGGGCCAGGCCGCGCTACGAGGCGCTCCCGATGTGCTCGACGATGGCCTGGTTTACAACCGCCGCATGAGTGAGCGGGCCCATGTGACCCGCGCCGGACACGGTCAGCGCGCGTCCTTGAGGAAACGCCCCGGCCAAAAGCGCGACCACCCGCCGGGCGGCCGGGGGCGACCTCTCACCGCCAAGAAACAGGGATGGCGCCTCGATTCTCGCGTAGGCCGGCGCGGGAGTGCGGTCGTTCATCAGCGAGCGCACTTCGTAGAACACCTTCCGGCCCACGCGGAGAAACGAGGCGCGCGCGGCCGGAGTCAACCGACGCCAGCCGCCCGGGCCGTTCCAGTAATCAACAAAAACCTCGAACCAGGCGTCGCTCCCCCCACGCGCGGCGTCCGTGAAGACGGGATCGCTGCTGGCCCGCGCGAGGTCGTGCAAGCCTTCGGCGTCATCCGCTCCATAGAGCACGCCGAACGCCACTGGGTCATAGACCGAAAGAGAGCGAATTCGGGCGGGGACTCGACGCGCCAGCGTCACGGCCACCAGGCCGCCGTAGGAATGCCCCACCACATGGGCCGGTTCCCCCAGGCTCTCGACGAGCCGCTCCATGACGTCGACATCCGCGGAGAATTCAAAGGGCTGGTCATCCGGCCAGAGGGGGTTGTCGCCTGATCCCAGAAAGTCCGGAGCGAGCACGCGGTGAGTGGCCCCGAGGATGTCTCCGAGCATTCGCCATTGTCGAGACGACATGCCACCGCTGTGGAGAAGCAGCACGGGCGGGCGGGAATCGATGCCGGTCGATGAGGTCATGTCCTCGATTGTGGCACGCCCCCTGAAAATGCCGGTCAGTCTTCGGACCATCGCCGAGCGCTTTAGGCCAGAGGCGCGAATACGCCCGCGCCGGCGCCGCGCTGCGCCGGGTGCGCTCCCTGCCGGGGGTACGATGAAGCGATGAACCGAGTCGAGATCCTCAACGTCGACATCACGACCCTGGCCACCGACGCTATCGTGAATGCCGCCAATCAGAGCCTGCTGGGTGGTGGCGGGGTCGATGGCGCGATCCACCGGGCCGCCGGCCCCGATCTCCTCGCGGAGTGCCGCACCTTGGGCGGCTGCGCCACCGGCTCCGCGAAGATCACCCGGGGCTACCGGCTGAGCGCGGCTCACGTCATCCACGCGGTGGGGCCCGTCTGGCAGGGAGGCTCGCGAGGCGAGGACGAGGACCTCGCGTCGTGCTACCGCGTCGCGCTTGACATCGCGGACCAACACGGCGTGCGGTCGATCGCCTTTCCGGCGATCAGTTGCGGGATCTACGCTTTTCCGGTGGAACGAGCCGCCGGCATCGTCATGCGAACGCTGGCCGAGGAACTTCCCTGCCGCCCCGCTATCGAGCGCGTGGTGTTCGCGGTTCGCGAGGCGACGGTGGAGGGCGCGTTTCGTCGCGCGCTGGCCGAACACCTTTAGCTACCCGGGCTTCGACAGCACCCTAGTCGCGGCTTCCATCCCGGGATCCCGTCCTTCGCGGTACGCGTCGAGCGTCCACGGCGCCGCGATCTCCGGATCGAGATTCTTCAGCGCGATCGGATGCTTCACGATCAAGCCGTGGCGGTCCCGATAGCCCTTGCCGCCGGTGACATAGTCGTGCCGCTCCGTCGCCATCAGAACCACGGCGCCCGAGTTCGGAAGGAAGATCGGCGGAACATCGTCATCGTCGTTCGAGGAACCGCTTTGCTATAACCACCACCGTGGAACAGGTAAATCCGCCCATGGGAATCGCAAACGGTGGGGGTCGATGACGAAGCGAGCCTGGTTACTCGTGGCTCTCAGTGCCGTGTGGGCGGTGACCGCGGCGGCCGAACGCGAGCCGGTGCTGAAGCAGATCGGCGTGCCGCACCCCTACTATTACCGTGAGATGTACCTGCCTCAAGCGCAGAGCGGGCCGAGCGCGCCTTCCTGGTCGCCCGACGGGCGCTCACTGGCGGTGGCGATGCAGGGCTCGCTCTGGCGCATCGAGCCCGACACCGGCGTGGCCACGCAACTGACGAACGGTCCCGGCTACGACTCACAGCCCGACTGGTCGCCCGACGGCCGTTTCATCGCTTACGCGTCCTATCAGGGCGACGCGGTCGAGCTTTGGCGGCTCGAGGTTGCGACCGGTGTCGCCGTTCGACTGACCAGGAACGGCGCGGTCAACGTAGAGCCGCGCTTCTCTCGCGACGGCACGCGCATCGCGTTCGTATCGACGGTGTTCAACCGACGCTTCCATCTTCACATGATGGAATTCAATAACGGCGAGCCCGGGGCGCTGGTTCGGCTCGGAGAGGATCGCGAGAGCGGCCTGCCCCGCTATTACTACAGCCCCTTCGATCACGAACTCAGTCCGACCTGGTCACCCGACGGCAAGGAGTTGATCTTCGTCTCGAACCGCGGCCGGATCTGGGGCAGCGGGGGCTTCTGGCGGATGCGCGCCGAGCCGGGTGCCGAACCGCGCGAGATCCGCTACGAGGAGACCAACTGGCGCGCCCGGCCCGACTGGTCGCGCGATGGGAGGCGCGTGGTCTACAGCTCCTATCTGGGGCGTCAGTGGCATCAGCTCTGGCTAATGACCAGCGAGGGCGGCGACGCATTCCCGCTGACCTACGGAGAGTTCGACGCCACCGCACCTCGTTTTTCGCCTGATTCGCGGCGCATCGCCTATGTGTCCAACGAACATGGCAATACCGAACTGATGTTGCTCGATCTGCCGGGCGGACGCCGACACGCGGTGGCGGTGAAGAAGCGAATCGCGCTTGGCCCGGTGGCGACGCTCGAGATCCAGGTCGTGGACGCGCGCAACCGGCGCGAGATGCCCGCGCGCCTCTCCGTGATCGGGCCGGATGGCCGCAGTCACGCGCCGGACGATGCCTGGCGTCATGCGGATGACCACTTCGATCGGAGCGAGAGGAAACTTGAGTACGGCTACTTCCACACCGCCTCGGTGGCGGCGTTGCGCGTGCCCGCCGGAACGCTGACCGTGGAAGCCGCGCGCGGCCTCGAGTACGGTGTCGTTCGCCGGTCGGTCACACTGGCCGCGGGCGCCCACGAACGCCTGACCATCGCGTTGCCGCGACTTGACGACTTGCCTTCGCGCGGCTGGTGGAGCGGCGACCTGCACGTGCATATGAACTACGGCGGCGCCTACCGCAACGACCCGAAGCGTCTGGCCTTCCAGGCGTCGGCCGAAGACCTGCACGTGGTTGAGAACCTGATCGTGAACAAGGAACAGCGCGTGCCCGACATCTCCTATTTCCGCGGCCGAGGCAAAGACCCCGCCTCCACCGCGGACACGATCATCGCGCACAGTCAGGAGTACCACACGAGTTACTGGGGCCACACGGGCCTGCTGGGCCTGAGCGAGAACATACTGCTGCCGGCCTACGCTGGCTACGTCAACACTGCCGCCTCCAGCCTGTTCCCCGACAACGCGAAGATCTTCGACCTCGCCCACGCTCAGCGCGCGCTCACCGGCTACGTTCACCCGTTCGACAGCGTCCCCGATCCGGCGAACCTGAACGCACCGCTCACCAGCACGCTGCCGGTGGACGTGGCGCTGGGCAAGCTGGACTACTACGAGGTGGTGGGCTTCTCCGACCACCGCGCGACCGCACGGGTGTGGTACCGGCTGCTCAACTGCGGCTTCAAGATCCCGGCCGGCGCGGGCACGGACGCCATGGCGAATTACGCCTCGCTGCGCGGGCCCGTCGGACTGAACCGCGTCTTCGTCAAGGCGGGGCCGACGCTGGACCACGAGCGCTTCTTCGCCGCGCTGAAGGCGGGCCGCACGTTCGCGACCAACGGACCGCTGCTCGGTTTCACGCTGCAGGGGAAGGAAGCAGGAGACGAGATACGTCTGCCCGCGGCCGGAATGCTCAGCGCGGGCGTTTCATTGCGTTCGATCGTGCCCATCGACAAGCTGGAGATCGTCGCCAACGGTGAAGTTGTGGCCAGCCTGCCGCTTTCGGGCGACCGCACCTCGTTGACGCGGACCGTGGAACTGAAAGTAGAGCGCAGCGGCTGGTACACGCTGCGGGCCTCGGCGGAGCACTCGCGGGCGCCCGTGCTTGACGTGTACCCGTTCGCCACCACGAGCCCGATCTACGTGAGTGTGGGCGGTGAGCCGGTGCGCCACGCCGCGGACGCGCGCTACTTCATCGCATGGATCGACCGTCTGGTGGCCGCGGCCAGCGCGCACGCCGGCTGGAACTCTCTCGAGGAACGCGAAGAAGTGATGGCGCGCCTGCAGACTGCGCGGCAGGTCTTTGTGGAACGCGCGACGCCCTGAGCAGACCTATGGCGAAGACCGTCCTCCCTCCGCGGGCGGGACGAAGTTCAGGGCGGAGACCGGGGTCGAAAGCGAAGCCCGAACCCGCTCAAGCTCGTGTAAGAGCTCATCGGCGGAGGAATGGCGGCGGCCCGGTTCCTTCTCGAGCAACCGCACGATCACCCGCTCGAACTGAGTCGGCAGCGCGGGGTTCAGCGACTGCGGTGAGGCCAGGGTGTGCCGCACGATCGCCTCAAGCAGTAGGGAGGTGGTGGGCGCCTGGAACGGCATGGCGGCGGTGGTGAGGCGATACATGACCACGCCTAGCGAGAACAGATCGGTCCTCGGGTCCAGCTCTTCGCCCCGCGCCTGCCGCCTTCGAATCGACCCTGCGAGATGTCATGGTTTGCCTCGACCCGTCAGTTGGCGCGAACGTTCGAGGCAGCGGCTTCGGGGCTCAGCGGCTTCACCAGAACCTTCGACCGCCGGCCGCTCTGGTCGTAGCGTTCGCGGCGGAGAGGCGGGAGGTCGTCGGGCGTGCCCTCGGCGAAACCCGCCTTCGACTGGAAGAAGTTGAAGGCCTGGGTTGAGAGCGCGATGAGTGACTTGAGGCCCAACTCGCGCGCACGGTCTTCGACGAACTGAGCCATCCTTCGGCCGACACCCTGATTATCGTGCGTGCTGCGGACGCAGAGGCAGGCCAGTTCGCCCTGCTGGGTTTCGGGATAGGTGTGGAGGGCCACACACGCGACCGGATTCCGGTCGACTTCGAAAATGTAGTAGTCGTCAAGTTGTTTCTCAATGGCAGCACGCGTCCTGGGTAGAAGTTCTTCGCTCTCAACTGAAGCCTGGATCAACTGCTGAATGCTCCGAACATCTCGCTTCTTGGCCTTGCGGATCTGCCTGTAGTCGTTCGCGTACACGAGTGTGCCAATGCCCTCGTTGGAGAAAACTTCGGCTAGCAGTCCCTCATCGACGTGGCCGCTGATCACATGCACGCGCGGGACTCCAGCCTGACAAGCCGCCACGGCATGCCGCGCCTTCGAAATCTGGCCGGGGGCAACCGCGCCTTCCTGAACCGCTTTGTCAAGCTCGTCCACCGCCACCTGGCGAGCCACCGACCCGTTCACACTCAGGCCTTCAGCGGTGGTCACGAAGATGAGCTTCACCGCACCCAGAGCCTTCGCCACCTCCACCGCCACGGAGTCCGAGTTGACGCGGTAGCTATGGCCATCTCCGTCCATGCCGAGGGGCGGGATCACCGGCACGATGCCGCTCGCGATGAGCTTCTGAAGGAACTCCACGTCGATCCGTTCGACCCGGCCGGTGAAGAGGTGATCGACGCCTCGGAGGATTCCGAGGGGGTGCGCGATGACCGCATTGCTGCTGGCCCCGCGCAGATCGGCGGCGCTCAGACCCTCAAGCAGTTCGTGGGTGAGGCGGTTCGCCGCGGTGAGCGCCAGTTGCAACGTCCCCGCATCCGTCACCCCCGATCCTTCGAGATCGGAAGGCTCGGCATCGCTCTTTTCCGCGAGTGCCTGAATCTGGGCGGCTGCTCCGTGAACCAGAACGATGCGCACGTTCAACGACCAGAGGACGGCCACGTCCATCAGCAGATTGGGAAAATTCTCGTCCTCGACGATCGCCCCGTCGATGGCGACGACGAACGTTTTCTCTCTGAACTGCGGGACGTATCTCAGTATGCCGCGAAGGTCGGTGGCGCGCATGGAGTCGGGAGTAGAACACAACCCCGCCCCCGACTACACTTCGCCCGTGCCACCCGCCGAACGCGCACCCACTGCCGATGTGCAGGAGATCGAGATTCTGGCCCGCACGCTCGCGGTCGAGC
>JANLWV010000019.1:0-1739 GCA_031364765.1 Vicinamibacteria bacterium | reverse complement strand
AAAGAGCGCTGAAGCCGAGCCGAGTTTCCGCTCGCTCGCTTGGAGCCGTCTGAACAGCCACGGGAAGAGAAGCAGAGCGAGACTCTCGGGAAAGAGTTGATACCCGCCGACGAAGACGGGTGCTGAAAGGAACACCAGGCCCACGAACATCGCGGACCCGAGCGCGTCCTTGGTGAAGTCCAGAGACAACCGCCAGAGTTCTCTGGCCCCAAAAATCCAGATCAGCGACAGGAGCGCGGCCACGTAGATTCCGGGATCTCGTTCGGGCAGGACAAACTCGCCGACGGCCAGAGCGACGGCCACCAGGGCCGGCAGGCCGGGAGGTTGGAGATGGTAGAGACCCCCGTCCAGACCGCGCACCGTCCAATTGCCGGCGTCCCAGACGTGGTCCTTCGGAACCTCGACGGGGCGGAACAGATTCACGACGGAGTCCCGGCCGACGAGGACAAGGTTGCGGAACTGCAGCAGTCGGACCCTGAAGTCAGGCGTCTCCGTCCGCCCTCCGCTGATGTCCGCGTCGGTGTCTCTCAACAGACTGAAGGCGATTCTCAGGTATTTCGGTTCGTCGCCTCCGAACGCCTCCGCCTCCTTCTCCCCCTGCGGCACCCGAGCGAAGGCGACGATGGCGACGATCAAAAACGCGGTCGGAGCGAAGGCGCGATGACCGGCGGTGGACTCAAGCCTCACAGAAAGCCGTTCCGAGGAAACTCGATCTCGAAGGACCGCCCACAAAACCACGAGGCTCCCCAGGAGAACGAGGAGTCCGCGCCCCGGAAAGAGCAGATACGCCAGGACCTTTGGAAAGTCCGCCGCGGACGCGAAGCCGCTGACCAGATAGGGCACACCGGCCAAGAAGAGGCCGGCCCCCAGATTCTTCAGGAGGCTTGTTGTGCCCACCGCGCGGAGTCTATGGCCATTTTTTGTATGTACCGCCGGGACGGAATCGCCGCGCGCTTCCCCGGGCGGCTAAGCTTCGGCCCGAAAGTGCCTTCCCGTTCCAATTTGATTTCCGGCTCGCGCTCTTGAGTACCTGGATTGTGACCGGCGGCGCCGGCTTCATCGGGTCGAACTTCGTTCGCCGGGCCCTCGCCACCACCTCGAACCGGCTGGTTGTCTTCGACGCCTTGACCTATGCCGGACACATCGAGAGTCTGGAAGGCCTCTTCAGCGACGATCGACTGCTGTTTGTTCGGGGCGACATTGCGGATCGGGATGCGGTCCGGGTTTTGTTCTCCGAACACCGCCCCCAGGCCGTGGTGAACTTCGCCGCCGAGAGTCATGTGGATCGTTCCATCGACGGCCCCTCTGACTTCGTGCGCACCAATGTCAACGGAACGTTCGAGCTGCTTGAGGCTGCAAGAGCGATGCTCGAAGGCCTCTCCACGGTGGAGCGGGACGCCTTCCGGTTCCTCCACGTCTCCACCGACGAGGTCTACGGTTCCCTGGGGGAAACCGGGGCCTTTCGCGAGGACACGCCTTACGCCCCGAATTCGCCTTATTCCGCGTCCAAGGCGTCGGCGGACCATCTCGTTCGCGCGTGGCGCGAGACGTACGGTCTCCCCACGCTGATCACGAACTGCTCAAACAACTACGGTCCTTATCAGTTTCCTGAGAAGCTGATCCCCCTCATGATCCTGAACGCCCTCGAGGGGAAGAGCCTGCCCATCTACGGCGACGGCGGCAACATACGCGACTGGCTCTTCGTCGCCGACCACTGCGACGCGATCCTGGCCGTCCTC
>JANLWV010000510.1:0-2350 GCA_031364765.1 Vicinamibacteria bacterium | reverse complement strand
GACGATTCGGTCCTCCGCGAGGAGGGTCTCCGTGCTCCGGGCCACCTCGGCGCCTTCGGCGCGGGCCACAATTTCCTGGAGGGAAAGATCGCCAAGTCGCAGCAGCGCCTCGTGCAGGCCATCCGCGGTTCGAATCCTGCGCGGCGTGGTCAGGGCTTGAAGCTCATCGTGAATCTGGACGATCGCGGCCTCATCCAGAAGGTCCTGGAACGCGGTTTCTCCCAGCAGGGCCTGAAGCTGGGTTTCGTCGATCGACAGAGCGTGGGCGCGACGTTCGGCGAGGGGCGCATCGTCGTCGTACATGACGGTGGCGACGTAGCCGAAGAGGAGTGCGGTCGCGAAAGGCGAGGGGCGATCGACATCGAGGGTCACCGCCTTGATTTCTCGCCTCTCGATCTGGCGGAGCAGCTCCACGGTGGCGGCCACATCGAAGTCCTCGGTGAGACACTCGCGGTAAGCCTCGAGGATCAGGGGAAACGAGGCAAAGCGCGAAGCCACGGAGAGAAGAGCGTGGGCCTTCTGGCGCTGCGCCCAGAGCGGTGAGCGCGAGCCGGGTCGCCGGCGAGGCAGAAGGAGGCTTCGACCGGCCGCTTCGCGAAATCGCGCGGCGAAGAGTGTCGAGTCGGAGAGTTCCGCGCGGACAAGTTTCTCCAGCTCGCGCGATGAGGGCAGCAGATCGAGAAGGGTCGGAATCTGCTCCCGGTCGGGAAGCCTGAGGATGATGCCCTCGTCGCTCACCACCACTTCGACTTCGTGGAGACCTTCGCGCTTCATCCTGCCCACGATGGCGAGGGCGAGCGGGGAATGGACGCGGCCGCCGAAGCACGAGAGCAGGCAAAGCCGAAGGTCGCCGATCTCGTCGCGCATTCGTTCGAGGACGAGGGTCTGATCAGTGGGGACGGCCGCCGCCCTTTTCTGGTCAAACACGTAGGCGGTCAGATTGGCTGCCGCACTCTGGTCGAGCGCGTAGGCATCCCGTAGCATCTCGGTGGCCCGCTTCCGGCCGAGGGTCAGGATCTTGCGAGACAGAGCGCCGATGCGCCTGGCGTTCTCAACCGGCCGCGGCGGACGATCGGCCTTCCAGAACGGCATGCGGCCGCGGAGTCCCGGGGCCGGAGTCACCATCACGCGGTCGCGCTGAATCTCGTCGATGCGCCACGATGAAGCGCCGAGCATCACGATATCGCCGGTGCGGCTCTCGAAGACCATCTCTTCGTCGAGCTCGCCCACGCGTCGCGATGGGCGGCACCTCAGGTCGCCTTGGGCCGTGGCCCCGGCGAGATACACGCCGAAGAGACCTCGATCGGGAATCGTGCCCGCATTCGCAAAGAGCGTCATCCTGACCCCGGCCTTTGCGCGCAACTCGCCGGTATCGCGATTCCACACAATCCGCGGACGCAGGTCCTTGAACTCGTGCGACGGATACCGGCCGGCCAGCATGTCGAGGACGCCATCGAAGACGGGTCGCGGAAGCGCCGAGAACGAGGCTGCGCTGCGGACAAGGCCGAACAGATCGTCGGTGTCCATCACCTCGGCAACCAGGACCGACAGTATCTGCTGGGCCAGCACGTCGAGCGGATTCCGGGGCAGGGTAACCGGCTCGATGTCGCCTCGCTGAAGGGCGTCGATGGTGGCCGCGGCGGCCAGTAGATCGCCGCGGAAGGTCGGGAACACCAAGGCCTTGGGCACACCGCCGAGGTGGTGAGCGGCGCGACCGATGCGTTGCGTGGCGCTCGCCACGGAAGGGGGCGTTTCGATCTGAATCACCAGATCCACCGCACCCATGTCGATGCCGAGTTCGAGAGACGACGTCGCGACCACGGCACGAAGGCTGCCCTCCTTGAGCGCCGTCTCCACGAGTTCCCTTTCTTCCTTGGCGAGTGAGCCGTGATGGGCCCGGCAGATGGCCTCGCCCGCAAGCTCGTTCAGAGCGGTGGCGACGCGTTCGGCCACGCGGCGCGAGTTGACGAAGACGATGGTGCTGCGGTGAGCGCCTATGAGTTCGAGGGCACGTGCGTGGATGGCCGGCCAGATCGAAGGCGCTGCCTTGGGCGCGGTCTGGGAGACTGGAGTCTCGGTCCGGGCCCCGTCGTGGGCGGGGGTCGTCGTTTCGATCGTCTCTCTCGGCAGCGCCGTCATGTCGAGAACTGCCGACTCAACCCGGACGTCAAACGCCCGCTTGATCGAAGCATCGATGATTTCAACCCTGCGGCCCCGGGAACCGGCCAGGAAACGCGCCACCAGATCGAGCGGCCGCGACGTGGCCGAGAGACCAATGCGCTGAATCGGCTTGCCCGCGAGCTTCATCACCCGTTCGATGGAAAGGGCCAGGTGAGCGCCGCGCTTGGTC
>JANLWV010000497.1:0-4552 GCA_031364765.1 Vicinamibacteria bacterium | reverse complement strand
TGATGCCCGTGGCGGGATTTCCGTCACTCAGCGCGCGTCGATGCTCCTTCAGATTCGGAAGCAGGCTTGCGGTGCAGCGCCAGCATCGGGCGGATCTGCCTTTGGTGACGGCCAACGATCCTCAACGTAGGCGGCAGCCACACCGCAAGCCTGCTTCCGAATCTGAAGGAGCATCGACGCGCGCTGAGTGACGGAAATCCCGCCACGGGCATCAAGGACGTTGAAGGCGTGAGAGGCGCGCAAGACCCAGTCATACGCGGCGAGAGCCACCCGGGGGCCCGCGGCGTCGAGAAGGCGCTTCGCTTCGCTTAGAGCGCCTTCGAAGAGCTTCAGGTGGAGGTCGACATCGGCAACTTCAAAGCTGTAACGCGACATTTCGAACTCCTCCTCGTGCCGGACTTTCCGATACGAAACGCCAGGAGCCCACTCCACATCGTAGACATCAGCCTGGTCCTGGAGGTACATGGCGATGCGCTCAAGGCCGTACGTGATCTCCGCCGAAATGGGCGACAGATTGATGCCCCCCGCCTGCTGGAAGTATGTGAACTGCGTGATCTCCTGACCGTCGAGGAGAACCTGCCAGCCAATCCCCCAGGCGCCGAGGGCCGGCGATTCCCAGTTGTCCTCCTCGAAACGCACATCGTGGTCCGAAGGATCGATGCCCAGCGCCCGAAGCGAATCGAGGTAGAGGTCCTGGACCGCCGCTGGAGCGGGCTTCAGGATCACCTGATACTGGTGATGTTTGTAGAGACGATTCGGGTTGTCGCCGTAACGACCGTCAGTGGGCCGCCTTGAGGGCTGGACGTAAGCAACCCGCCACGGCTCGGGGCCAAGGACGCGAAGGAACGTCTCTGGATGCATCGTCCCGGCGCCCACTTCGGTGTCCAGGCCGAGATGAATGAGGCAGCCCTGCTTCTCCCAGAAGGCATTCAACGTCGCGATGATGCCCTGCAGACTCAGGCTCATGCGCGGAGCACGCTTTCGATCACGCGGGATGAGTTCAAGGCCCGGCCGAGGTGCCGTTCGACCAACTCCCGGTGGAACCGTTTGACCGGGGCGAGGTCGATTCCTGAGGCGCGCTGGGCGAAATTCGCAGGGGAGAGGCGCAGGGCCGACCGCAGCAATGAGCGGGAGTCCGCGTCCAGAACCTCGGACCGCGCGGGGCCACAGTTCGAACAGACCACCCGCTCGGCCGTCCGGTCGAAAGAAAGGCCCCCGGTGATCGGCTGGCGGCAGGAAAGGCAACGGACCAGCGACGGATACAGCCCGTGCAGCTTCAACGTCCAGGCCTCGGCGTACCGCATGACCGCGGTTCCGTCGGATCCGCGCTGCTTGAGCGCGGTCACGCACGACCGGCCCAGGCGATAGGTGTCATCGTCCCGGGCCTCGGGCGGCAGGAAGGCTTCGAACAATTCGGCGCAGTATTCCAACGCGAGGAGGCTTTCGAGGTTGCTGTTCGGAGGTTCTGAAGAACGGAGGAGCTCGACCGCGCCGAGCCGGAGAAGTTCCGCCCCTTCGCGACCGTACAATGTAGTACGAACTTCTGAGAGGGGTTGGAGAGACGACTGGTACCGGTCGCCCGGACCGCGCGCGCCCTTCGCGACCGCCCTCACCTTCCCCCTGCCCCTGGTGAAAAGCACCGCGACAACGCTCATTTCCCCCAGCGGAAACGTCCGCAGGACCAGAGCGTCCGTGGTGAGAGGAGGCATGGTGACGGCGCCTCACGAGGTTTGACAGGTCTAAGCGCACAACCACCCGTCGGCCCCTTTCGAAGCTGGGCGAAACCTAGCACGAAAGGGCTGGTTCTTTCGTCTTCATTCTTGAAGGGGTTCCCTTGGATCTGAGGCTCCCATCCGGGCGGCGGACCACGCCGGCGCCTTTCGCCAGCATCTTTTCGAGCGCCCGCGTGCAGGTGAAACTTTTCCCCTTGAAGGCCATCTAAATCTTCGAGTCGGGCGTAGACTGCAGAGAATGTCGTGGTTCCGGGCCGAGAACGGTTCCGGGCCGAAATAACCCATGGTCCCCTTTCAGGGTTGCGCTCGGCGATGTGGGGAGTCGCTTCGAAGCGAGTGCGGCCTTTAGGAGTTTGCAAACAATGAAGCGTCGAGATTTCACAAAAGCGATCGCGGGCATAGCCGCGGGTGTCGTAGCGGGAGCCAAGGCCTTCGCGGACGACAAGAAGAAGCCGGCCGAAAAGGGCAAGGCGGCGATGGCGGGAGACAAGGCCAAGCACACCTGCAAAGGTATGAACGACTGCAAGGGCCAGGGTGGTTGCAAGACCGGCGACAAGGGTTGCGCGGGCAAGAACACCTGCAAGGGCAAGGGAGGCTGCTCGACTGCCGCCAAACACGCATGTAAAGGCATGAACGAGTGTAAGGGCCAGGGTGGCTGCAAGACCGGCGACGGCGGTTGCGCTGGCAAGAACACGTGCAAAGGCAAGGGTGGCTGCGCCACCTCGGCCAAGCACGACTGCAAGGGCAAGAATGCCTGCAAGGGCCAGGGCGGCTGCAAGACCGGCGACAAGGGTTGCGCGGGCAAGAACACCTGCAAGGGCAAGGGTGGCTGCTCGGTTCCCGTGAAGCACTGAGCCTCTCACGTTCGCGTCGTTCGTAACCTGGCCGCGGGGTTTCCCCCCCGCGGCCTTTGTCTTCTACACTGGACTTTCTCCATGACCTCCAAGCCGAAAGGCAACCGCTTCGGATTCAAAGACCTTGGAATCGGGATCGGCCTGCGCACTTCTCACTATCCTCACATCCTCTCGAAGTGGCCGAAGATCGACTGGTTCGAGGTTCTCTCAGAGAATTACATGGACACCGGCGGCCGGCCGATGTTCGTCCTCGACCAGGTGGCCGAGCGCTATCCCGTGGCTCTCCATGGCGTCTCGATGTCGATCGGCAGCACCGATCCCCTGAACCGCGAGCATTTGAAGAAGCTCAAGGGCCTGGCCGACCGGACGAAGGCCCACTGGGTCTCGGATCATCTCTGCTGGACCGGTGTTTTGGGACGCAACACTCACGACCTGCTTCCCATGCCCTACACCGAGGAAGCCCTGACCCACACGGTCAAGCGGGCGAAACAGGTCTCGGAGATCCTCGAGCGACCCCTCGTCCTTGAAAACCCTTCCTCCTACGTCGAGTTCGCTCAGTCCACCATGCCCGAGTGGGAGTTCCTGGCCCGGCTCGCGAAGGACGCGGACTGCGGCCTGCTTCTCGACGTGAACAACGTCTACGTGAGTTCGTTCAATCATCGCTTCGATCCCGTCGAGTACATCGACGCCATTCCGGCCGATCGGGTGGTCCAGTACCATCTCGCCGGACACACCAACAAGGGCACGCACATCGTCGACACTCACTCCGACCACGCGATCGACGAGGTGTGGAAGCTATACGGCCACGCCTGTGGGCGCACGGGCCCAGTGGCCACACTCTACGAGTGGGACGAAAACATCCCCCCCTTCGATGTGGTGGTCGCCGAGGCGCAGAAGGCGGCCCGGTTCCGTCGCGGCCTGCCTCGGTGAGGCTCAACCACCTGCAGAAGTGGATGCAGGCGGTGGTGGTGCATCCCGGCACCACCGAACAGGCTCTCCGCTCCCCCGAAGCCGAACGCCTCCTCTCGGCCAGGAAGATCGCCACCGTCCTCCTCGCTTCGCCGGCCCTCTCCCCCGCTGAACGGATCGCGATCTATCAGGAGATGTATCCGCTCCGGATGCACGACGCGCTCCTCGCCGACTATCCAGGGCTGGAGCATTTTCTTGGTCATCGGTTTCAGGAGCTGGTCGTCGCCTACGCCGAAGCCCATCCATCTAAGGACTACACGCTCAACCGATTTGGGGATCATGTCCCCGCATTTCTGGCCCGCCAACGGCGGTTCCTACCACGGCCGTTCCTCGTCGATCTGGCCCGGCTGGAACTCGCTCTCACCGAGGCCTTCGACGAACGCGAGTCGCCCACGCTCAAGGCCGGGGATTTCGAGGCAATTTCAGTATCGAGGCTCGCAAGAACGCGGCTCGTCACTGTTCCATCCGTGCGACTGGTGTCCCTGGAGTGGAATGCAGGCGACTACCTCGACAGCGTCCGGGACGAAAACCACCACCACCCGAAGCCGCGGAAAGAGCCGGCGTTCGTCCTCGTATTTCGAAGAAATTATGCGATTTATCGCCTTCCCGTGTCCGCGGCCGCGTTCGCCCTCCTGGAGGACATCGTCGCAGGTCGTCCTATCGGTGTCGCGGTTCAGCGAGCCCTCGCCCGTCGAGGTTTGAAGCGCGCTTCAGCCGAAGACTTCTCCCGTTGGTTCCAACAGTGGACCTCCGAGGGTGTGTTCGGCGGTGTGAAACGTCAAGATTCTGCTTGACAACGCCGGTTGGGTTCGATAGCTTAATGATATCACTTGGAGATCACTATGAAAAAGGCTATCAATACCGAGTCCATCAAATCCACGATGCCGGGGCTGCTGATGTTGCCCGTTCTGCTTATCGCCGCAGCCGCGTTCATGCGTTTCGGATTCACCTCGTTTCAGGGCGGGAGCCCAATCGGCGGTGTGCTGTACTTTCTCG
>JANLWV010000483.1:0-2545 GCA_031364765.1 Vicinamibacteria bacterium | reverse complement strand
TCGACCATTCAGTCGCCCTCGACCCTCGAACTGCTGTCGTCCGTCGAACGCGAAGCCCGTGACCGCAACGTTTTGCTGTTGGCCCCGCGCCCGTATGTCCACCCGGAGTTTCCGCAGGCACGCACCAGCACGCCACTCATGCTGACGGTAACGCCCTCCGATCGCGCGCTGTATGCGGAGGAGCGCTTCGGTCCGGTCTCGTTCGTGATCCGCGCGCGCGACGCCAAAGATGCGCTCGCCCAGGCTACGGCCGACGTGCGCGAAGGGGGCGGCCTCACCGCGTTCTTGTACTCCACCGACGCGGCCTATATAAACGACGCCGAAGACGCCTTCGCCCGCGCCGGTTCGCAGCTCACCGTCAATCTCACCGGCCCGATGCCGCTCAACTTTGCCGCAGCCTACAGCGACTACCACGTCACCGGCCTCAACCCGGCGGGCAATGCCTCATTGACCGACGCGGCTTTCGTGGCGAGCCGCTTCCGAATCACGCAGGTTCGCCGCCCCGTGGCAACATGAGAAAGGGAGAAGATGTCTGAAATGAGCCTCGACGTTTCGCTGCCGGGCGGCTTCGCCCGCGCGACGATTCCGGTGGGTCACGCTTGAGCGTCCGCGGTTCGGGACGCCGGGCCATCGCGACCCGGCTCCCGGTTTTCGCGGCCCCGATGTTTCTGGTGTCAGGGCCGGAACTTGTCACCGCGGCCTGCCGCGCCGGCATCGTGGGCGCTTTTCCCAGCCACAATGCGCGCACGGCGCAGGATCTTGATCAATGGATGGAAAGGATCGGCGCGGATCTGGGTCGCGCCCGCCAGGAGCGGCCGGGAGACATCATCGCGCCCTGGTGCGTCAACCTGGTCACGCATTCGACGAACGCGCGGCTGCCCGACGATCTGAAGCTCGTTCTCAAGCATCAGCCGCCCGTGGTGGTGACCGCGCTCGGCTCGCCGAAGCCGGTCATGGAAGTCGTACATAGTTATGGCGGGATCGTGATCGCCGACGTCATCAACATGACGCTGGCGCGCAAGGCCATCACGGCTGGAGTCGACGGTCTCGCCTGCGTGTCGGCGGGTGCGGGCGGTCACACGGGATTTCTCTCGCCCTTCGCTTTCATCTCGGCGGTGCGCGAGATCTTTAACGGCATCATCACCGTCGGTGGCGGCATCGCCGATGGCCGAGCGGTCGCCGGTGCGGTCGCCGCCGGGGCCGACTTCGTATACATGGGCACACGCTTCATCCCCAGCGCCGAAAGCCTCGCCCCGCAAGGGTTCAAGCAGATGGTGGTGGACTCGACCATCGACGACCTCGTGATCAGCGCGGGCCTCAGCGGCACTCCGGCTTCGTGGCTCAAGCCCAGCCTTCGCTCGGCGGGGCTCGATCCAGACAATCTGCCCGCGACGCCGGATCGGGCCTACGACACCAGCAAGGAAAGTCCGAAGCGCTGGAAGGATCTCTGGGCGGCGGGACAAGGCATCGATTCAAGCAAGTCCATTGAGCCCGTGGCGGCCATCGTGGATCGACTCGAGGTCGAATACCAGGAAGCTCTTCGCGCGATGGCGGCGCGCCTCAACGTTGCAGACCAGGGGACTTACTAAATGGACACCTACATCGTCGATGCTGTTCGCACGCCACGAGGCCGGGGCAACGAGAAGGGCAGCCTCAAGGCGATCAAGCCTATTGAACTTCTTGGCCAGACCCTGCGTTCGCTGGTGACGCGGACTCCCTTCGATACCGCCAAGCTCGCCGACGCGATCTTTGGTTGCGTGACTCAGGCCGCGGATCAAGGCGCGAACGTCGCAAAGATGTCGGTCATCGCGGCCGGCTGGAGCGACCAAGCGCCGGGGATGAGCGTGAATCGTTACTGCGCGTCCGGACTCTCGGCGGTCAACTACGCGGCGCTCAAGGCCGCTCACGACGATGGCATCGCGGTGGGCGGCGGGGTCGAAATGATGTCGCGCGTGCCCGTCGCCTCGGACAAGGGACCGCTCACTCACGACTTCCCTTTCCAGCTTTCCAAGGCGCTGATACCGATCGGCATCGCGGCCGACACGGTGGCGACGCAATACGGCTTCACTCGCGCCCTCTGTGACGCTTACGCGTTCGCCTCGCAGAGCCGCGCCGCACGGGCGCAGGATGAAGGGCGCTTCCGCTCCATCGTGCCCGTCCTGGGCGAGGACGGAGTTGCTCTTCTCGCGGTCGATGAAACGCCGCGCCGGACCACCACCGAGGAATCGCTCGCGAAGCTTCCGGCCGCGTTCGCGGAGATGGGCGCCAAGCACGGTATCGACGCCATCGTCTGCAAGCACTACGGCCTTGCCCAGATCGATCACGTCCATCACGCCGGCAACTCTCCCGCCATGGCCGACGGCGCTTCGGCGGCCCTTTTGGCAAGCGAAGGCGCGCTCAAGCGCCATGGCCTGACCCCGCGGGCGCGCATCGTCGCGATGGCCGAGGTCTCGATTGACCGCACCATCGCCCTCACCGGCGCCGTTGATGCAACCCAAGTCGTTCTCGAGCGCGCCGGCCTCACCGTCGCGGATGTCGATTTGTT
>JANLWV010000480.1:0-10375 GCA_031364765.1 Vicinamibacteria bacterium | reverse complement strand
CTGGCCCTCTACTGGGATCTGCAGGGCAGCGCCGACGCGCGCGGCCTCGCCGACGGACTGATCGCAGGCATCGAGGACAACGAACACTTCCGGCGGGCGGCGGATATCGACATCGATGCGATCGAGGATCTCAGCGTCACCGACATGCTTCAGGCGATCATTCGCCGTTCCGTCCGCTCGGGGTGGAAGACCCTGATTCTGCTGGATGAAGGCGAAGAGTTGCTGACCGTCGGCCGGAATGATGTGGCGACTCTCGGGCGGCTTCGCCGCGTTCTCCAGAAGGGCCCGGAGGTCCGGTCGGTCATCACCGCCACCAGGAGACTGGCCCGTCTGGACGAGACTGCCGCTCTTTTGACCTCGCCTTTCCTTCACGGCTTCCTGCCGCCTTCCTACCTCACCCCGCTCGACGGCGAAGAGACGAGGTCCCTGCTGGCCCGGGGCGGCTTTACCGAAGCGGCGGTCCTCGCGATCGCCGAAAAGACGGGAAACCAGCCGTTTCTGGTCCAGCTCATCGCGTCGCGCCTGTTCGAAAACAAGGACCTCGAGGGGACGCTCGACGTGGTGGCGAACGACGACATGGTGTCCAACTTCTTCTCGGTGGACTACCAGACCCTCGAGTCGATCGAACGGAGGATTCTGGAAGAGGTGGCCAGAGAGAGGTCGCTCACGCCCGGCGATATAGGCTCGGCCCTCTCGACCCCGGGTGACACCCTGGGCCCGCATCTTCTGGGCCTGGCGCAAATGGGATACCTCAAGCAGGCCGGAGGGCGATACTCCATCGGGAACTGGTTCTTTGAGACGTGGCTTCGACGACAGTCTCTTCTTCGCGCCACCCCCATGGACCCCAGGCGGTGAACCCCGGGAGGAAGCATGGTCACAGGATCCAACCGGGTTTTTGAGCACGCGGGCCGAGAGTTTCACATCCAGGTGGAGGATCTCGTCACCGGCGACACCATCGAGGTGCGGGTATACGACAAGGGGGCGGTGCTTTTCGTGAAGAGGGTTCCATACGCCGAAGCCATCGCCGGAGCGGCCGAGCGCGAGGATGCGATCCGAGCGTTCATGGAGAAAACAATCCAGACGGTCAGCGCCGCCATTGCCAAGGGCAAGATTGTCTAGCAGCGGCATCTTCGTTGTGGCCCGCGGGTCCAGGGGGCGAGCGGGCTCGCCGCGTCGGGGACGCCTCGCGCGTCGCCACTGCGCCGACGAAACTTCGGAATCGTGTGGCTCCTTGCTCGGCTCGATGGTCGCGAATGTCTGTAACGGACAGCGGCGACTCGCGCTCACAAACGAGCGCCAGCGACTTTGCGTTGAACGGGTCTGCGTAGCAGACCGTTCAAAAACGCCCCGATCGCGTGCGACCCGCTCGCCCCCAGGACCCGCTCCATCTTTCGGTCAACAGCCGGTTTGAAAAAGTGCCTGAAATGGGCCTTTCTGGGACGGAAACGCGCGCGGGACCACGCGAGCGAAGGCCGAGGGGCCGCGCCTACCCTGCCGGCCCTTCGGCCCGGCGGGCACAGGCGAACTCCGTGGGGCGCTAGGTTCCTCTTAATCATAGCGGGGCGGCCAGCCCCGCCTCATTCCTTAGAGAACGCCCTGCGCCCCACGGATGTGAGGGCGAGGAAGGCCCCTCGGCCGCAGCATCACCCGGTAGCGCGCGGCGCTCCGCGGCTCGCCGTGCCGGCTTACACCTCGCGCAGGATGTGGCCCAGCTTCCGCTTCTTCGTCTCCAGGTAGCCCCGGGAGTTTTCGGTCGGTGAGATCTCGATGGGGACGCGCTCGGTGATCTCGAGGCCGTAACCCTCAAGACCCACGAACTTGCGCGGATTGTTCGTCATCATCCGAAGCTTCACCACCCCCAGCTCAGCGAGAATCTGCGCGCCGATTCCATAGTCCCGCTGGTCGGCCTTGAAGCCAAGGGATTCGTTCGCTTCCACGGTGTCCTGACCCTGGTCCTGCAGTTCATAGGCCTGGATCTTGTGCACGAGGCCGATCCCTCTTCCCTCCTGCCGGAGGTAGAGAAGCACGCCCGCGCCTTCCTTCACGATCCGCGCGAGCGCCACCTCAAGTTGCTCGCCGCAATCACAACGGCGCGAGCCGAAGATGTCGCCGGTCAGGCACTGCGAATGCACGCGGGTGAGAACCGGTTTCCCGTCCCGGACGTCCCCGAGAACCAGGGCGATGTGCTGCTCCCCATCGACGACACTTTCAAAAGCGTGGATCCGGAACGCTCCCGTCCGGGTTGGAAGGTTCGCCTCCGCGATCTTTCGCACGAGCCTCTCGTTCTTCATACGGTACTGGATCAGATCCCGGATAGTGATCATGCGGATGCCGTGCTCTGCGCAGAAGGCTTCAAGCTGCGGCACCCTCGCCATGGTCCCGTCCTCGGCCATGATCTCGCAGATCACGCCCGCGGGCTTCAGACCGGCGAGGCGGGCCAGATCCACCGCCGCCTCGGTCTGGCCGGCCCGCACGAGCACGCCCCCGTCGCGGGCGCGCAGCGGGAACATGTGGCCGGGCCGGGCGAGATCCTCGGCCCGGGTTTTCGGGTCGACGGCGGCCAGAATGGTGGTCGCGCGGTCCGCGGCCGAGATCCCGGTGGTGGTCCCTACTTTCGCTTCGATGGGCACGCAGAACGCGGTGCCGAACTTCGCGGAGTTCTCGGTGTCCTGAACCATCAGGGGGATGCGGAGTTCATCGAGCCTCTGGCCGGTGAGGGGCAGACAGATCAGACCCCGTCCGTGGGTGGCCATGAAGTTGATGGTCTCGGAAGTGAGCTTTTCCGCGGCGATGGTGAGATCGCCCTCGCTTTCACGATCCTCCTCTTCCACAACCACCACCATGCGGCCGGCGCGGATGTCGTCGATGGCGTCTTTAATTGGGGCAAAGGCCACGTGGTGTTTTCCTTGCTTCTTCGGCCGCGGGGACCTTCAGGTCGAATCCTGGAGCCGAGCCTGATGCTACTTTGGGAGGAGCTTCTCCACGTACTTCGCGATCATGTCGACCTCAACGTTCACGAGATCGTCCCGCTTGAGCCGGCCCAGGGTGGTGATCTCCAGGGTATGCGGAATCACGGCCACGCTCACCCGCGATCCGCTCACCTGGGCGCAGGTCAAAGATACCCCGTCGATGGCAATAGAGCCCTTCTCGACGCAATACCGGGAGAGGTTCGAGGGAAGCTCGAAGGTGATCTCGCTGGCCGAGCCGGTTCTCCGAACGGACTCGACGGTTCCGACCCCATCCACGTGGCCTTGCACGAAATGTCCGTCAAGACGCGAGGACAGACGCAGCGGTCGCTCCAGGTTCACCGAAGCACCCGCGCGTAACCGCTTGTCGAACCGTGTTCGCGAGACTGTCTCGCGCGCGAGGTCGAACCGCAGCGTGTGGCCTTCGACCTTGGTGGCGGTCAGGCAGCAGCCATTCACCGCGACAGATCCACCGGCGGCGAGGTCCGAGGGCGCCATCGTCGCTCGAATGACGAGGCCATAGACATCTCCCTCCGGCTCGCAGGAGATCACTTCCCCGATCTCTTCGACGATTCCTGTGAACATGGTCCTTAAGGGTTCCTACCTTGAACGCGGCCGGGCCGCGGTCGACCGGCCCGGCGCTCGTAGACCTCCACCTCAAGGCCGCTCGAATCCGGCAGCCCATACCGCAACGTGGCCGAGCTTTCTACGGTAGCACGTCTCATCAGCACCGCTTCCCGGAGGGCGCCCGGATTGCTCCCCCCCACGACCGGGCAGCTGCCCCGCCCGCCCAGGATCAGCGGGGCCCGAAAAAGCACCATCTCATCGAAGAGCCGTTCGCGAACGAACGAGCCCATCACTTCCGACCCGCCCTCCACGATCAATGACATGATCCCCCGGGCGAACAGAGCGCGCAAGGCCGCGGGGACGGACACCCTTCCTCCGCTGTTCGGAACCACCATGACGATGGCGCCACGGTCCTCAAACGCCCGCCGCCTGATCTCGCCGGATTGGGTGCAAACCATGATGAGGGGATTCCGCCGGGCCGTTTTCACCAAGCGGGAGCCAAGCGGCAGGCGAAGGTGTGAATCAAGCACAACGCGCGCATGCGGCCTTCGGGTGCGCGGCTCCGGAAGCAGCATCGGGTCGTCCTGAAGCGCGGTCTGCAAACCGACAAGCACGCCGTCGAAGAGCCTCCTCAGGTTTCGCGCGGCCGCCCGCTGTTTGTTCGAGGTGATCCACTTCGACTCCCCCTTCGCGGTGGCGATACGCCCATCGAGGGTCATGCCTGCCTTCAGGGCGATGAACGGTCGCTGATTTCGCATGGCGGTGTTGAAATGCTGGGTCAGCCTTCTCGCGTCGTCCAGACACACGCCTTCCTTCACCTCGAGGCCCGCGGAACGCAGGAGCTTCACGCCCGCGCCCGAGACCCTGGGGTTCTGGTCACGAACCCCGAAAACAACCTTGCGCACGCCGGCCTCCATGAGCCTGGGCGAGCAGGGCGGCGTGCGCTTGGCCGCGTTCTGCGCGCATGGCTCAAGCGTCACATACGCGGTGGCGCCCTTGGCTCGGACACCGGCCATCGCGAGCGCCTCGGCCTCCGCGTGAGGCGAGCCGGCGCGGGCGTGAAAGCCCTCGCCCACCACCCGGCCGCTCCGAACCAGCACGCAGCCCACGGCTGGATTCGGATTGGTCTCCCCCAGGCCCCGCTCGGCCAGAGCGAGGGCGCGGCGCATGAAGCGCTCATCGACCAAGGCACCGCCCTGCTTCTTCAATCGAGGAGCCCTTCGGTGAATGCTCGGGCATCGAACGGCACGAGATCGTCGAGACCTTCACCGAGACCAACGTAACGGATCGGGACCTTCATGGCCGAGACAATGGCCACGGCGATTCCACCCTTCGCCGTGCCGTCGAGCTTGGTGATGACCAGGCCGGTCAAGGGAATGGCGCGCGCGAACTCCAGCGCCTGGGCCAGGCCATTTGAGCCCGTGGTGGCGTCGAGGACGAGGAGTGTTTCATGCGGGGCGCCCTCGGTCTCGCGGGCGGCGATTCGGCCCATTTTCGCAAGCTCCGCCATGAGATGGGTCTTGTTCTGGAGGCGCCCGGCCGTGTCCACCAGAACGCGCCGCGTGCCCGCCGCCCGGGCTTTTCGCAGACCGTCCGTCACCACCGACGCCGGGTCCTGACCTTCCCGCGATTCATGGAAGGACGCTCCCGCACGATCGGCCCAGGTCTTGAGCTGACCCACCGCGGCGGCGCGGAATGTGTCCGCGGCCACGATCAGCACGCTCTCGGAGGCGGCGCGAAATCGGGCCGCCAGCTTGCCAATCGTCGTGGTCTTGCCCACGCCGTTCACCCCCACCACGAAGATCACGTGCGGATTCCCCTGGACAATTTCGAGACTCGGGATGTCGAGAATGCTCCGGACCTTCTCCTTGAGCGTCTCGCGGATGAGTGTTTGGTCGGAGCCGCTCAACAGATCCCGCCTCAGGGCAAGGATGATGTCGGCGGCTGAGGCAGGGCCGAAGTCCGCGGCGAGGAGCGCTTCTTCGAGGGAGTCGAGGGTGTGGGCGTCGAGCTTGGCTAGACCGCGGACCAGATCGCCCACGTCCGAATTGAGGATCGCGCGAGTGCGCGACAGACCTTGCTTGAACTGTTCGAGAAGCCCCATTCAGCGGGGAAAACCCTTCAGCCTCTCGAGGGCCTGGCGGCCGGACGGCCCAAGTGGATCCTTCTTGATGACCTGCTCGAAGGCAGCCCGGGCGTCCTGAAAGCGACCCGCGCGCCGGTAGGCGTCTCCCAGCGCGAGATGCAGGGCGGTATTGCCGGTTGTTTCCTTCATCCCGGTTTCGAGCTGGAGAATGCCGGCCTCCGGCTGCCCCAGGGTCAGCAGGACATCGGCAATGCTGACGTATGTCGCGGCCAGGGTCTTGTTCTTGTTCTGGGCGGCTTGAAACCAGGTCAGGGCTTCGGAGTATTCCTTCTCCTCCAGGAAAGCCTGGCCGAGGTTCCAGGCCGTCACTTCGGGGGTGGGGCACTGCGGGTCCACAAATGCCTTCGCGAGCTCGGCCTTGCCTTCCGTTCGCTTGCCCAACCGCAGCAGGGCGATGCCGAGGTCGTTTCGAGCATCGACGTAGTCGGGATTGAAGGCGAGGGCCTTTTGGGCAGTCTCAACCGCTTTCTTGAGATGCCCGTTACGGCATCCTGAATCCGTCGCCTTGCATTTGTCGGCGAGCTGCGAATACGCGACACTCAGGCCCTTCAGATAGAAGGCGTTTTCCGGATCCTTCTTGAGCGCCTCCTGAATCTCGGCCAGGGCCCGCTCTGGAAAACCGTCCCTCAGCATTCGGATCCCGGCCCCAAACCGTATCTCGGCCTCCGGATCCTGGGCCACGACCGGCGAAGCCACGAGCACGAGTGCGGCAAGCGCGAAACGTTGCATCAACATAAAGGCTCCTTTGACATTTAGACGACGTAAGGGCGGCCCCAGGCGGGCCTCCTTCTCAGGAAGCGCTCTTCAGCGGAGGCCCGTCGCGGCGCGCCGCGACCGAAGCCACGCGGGCCTTGGCGCTGGTGAGCTCTCCTGAGGCCAGAGCGCGGGCCATGGCGTCGACACATTGTGGATCGAACTTCTTGCCGGACAGAAACTGGAGGCGGGCCAGGGCGGCGGCGAACGTCATCGCCTTCGAGTAAGGGCGATCGGTGGTCATGGCATCGAACGCGTCGGCCACGCTCACCATGCGCCCCAGCAGCGGGATCTCGTCGCCCTTGAGGCCATCCGGATAGCCGCTGCCGTCGACGTTTTCGTGGTGCATCAGGCCGGGCCCGGCGAGCGCTTTGAGCTTGGGCACCGCTTCGAGAATCTGCGCCCCTTTGGACGGGTGCTGTTTCATGATCTCGTACTCGTCGTCGGTCAGCGCCGCCGGCTTTCTGAGAATCCGATCCTCGATCCCGATCTTGCCCACGTCGTGAATCAGTCCGGCAAGATGGACGTTCTCGACCTCGGCCGGCGACATCCCGAGTTCCTTCGCGACAATCGTGGAGTAGTAGGCGACCCGTTCCGAGTGGCCACGGGTGTAAGGGTCCTTGGCGTCGATGGCGTTGGCGAGCATGCGGATGGTGCCAATGAACAACTCTCGGTTGGTGTTGGCGGCTTCGCGAATCTCCTCGACCGCTCCTTCGATGCGCTCGCCCATCACGTTGAAGGCATCGCCGAGGACGCCCACCTCGTTTCTCGAAGTCACCTGGACGCGCGTGGTGAAATCGCCTCTGGCAAGCTGGAGGGCGGCGTCGCGCAGGGTGCGGATCGGGCGGGTGATCTCACCGGAAAGCCAGAATCCGAGACCGAGGGCAAGCAGGCTCACCAGGCTCACGACCAGGGCGGCGTTGCGACGCATGGCGTTGGCGCCGGCGTAGGCCTTCGCCTCGTCGATCTGCGCGATCACGCCCCAGCCCGAGTCGTCGGCCACGCGAATGAAGGTGCCGAGCATGTTCCTCGTCTCGCCGGTCGGACTCTTGAGAGCGAACGGCATCGAGGCGGCGGCTCGGCCGGCGGTCTGCACGAACTCCCGCACAATATCGATGTCGGTAAGATCCGCGCCGGTAGAAACAAGCCCCGGATTGGAATGAGCGACGAGCTTTCCGTCAGGGCTGACCACGTACACGTCGAGCAGACCACCTTCCCCGGATTGACGGGTGAGGCGCACTACCGGCTCGAACGTGGTGATGCCGATGACCACCGCGTGGGCGCTGCCGTCTTGGCCGAGGACCGGCTCGGCCGAAATGACGACCGGCTCCGAGAGCGTGCCCGACCAAAGTGGGGCGGTCGTCGTGGTGTGGCCCTTCAGCCCGGCCGCAAACGCGGCTTGGATTCCCGACTGGATGGCGGGCTCCGGAAGGGCGAGCCCTGACCTTGCGCCGAAGCCATTCCGGTCGACCACATTCACGGACACGAGCGAACTTGCCTCGCCTGGGAAAGCCTCCAGGGTGCGCCTCGCGGCGAGGCTGTCGATCCGTTTTTTGTAGTCGGCGGGCGCGTCGATGGCGAGGCTCGTGGCCAGGGTCCGAATAGTCGCCCGGGTCGAGGCGCGGAACTCGGCGATCCACTCGGACAGATGACGGACCTTTGCCATCTGAAGCGACCGCTGATCGAGTTCGAGGTCGGCGCGGGCCTGGTTGACCAGGTACCGCGAGGTCATAACCAGGGGCAAAAATGCGGTCAGAAAGAGGAGGCCGAGGAGCGCCCAGAGGATGGAACTCCGCGACTTGCCGCCACCCTCAAGCCTCTTGAGGGCTTCGATCGGCTCGGAATTGGGCATCGACGCGACTGGGGGCTACGTCCCCATCTTGGCGACGTTCACCGTGTTCGTCGCGGGCGCGGCAATCGATCGACCACCGAGGACTTCGTGAACAATGACTTTGTTCTCCTTGCCCTTGAGCGTGAACTCGCCCATCGGGCGAAGATTGAACTGCCCCTGAACCGCGTTATAGGTATTGGGTCCGATGACGATCAGGCCGGGCTTGGCGACCGAGCTTTCCAGTCTGGACGCCGTGTTCACGGTATCGCCCAGCACCGTGTATTCGCGTTTGTTGATCGAGCCGATTTCGCCCGCCACCGCATTCCCGGAATTGATGCCAATCCGGATCTGCAGGAGCGGGCCGGCTTTCCGATCGGCATTGAACTCCGCCAGCCGGTCTCTCATCTCGATGGCGGTCTTCACCGCGCGGACGGCATGGTCGGGCATGTCGAGGGGGGCGCCAAAGACGGCCATGATGGCGTCGCCGATGTATTTGTCGAGCGTGCCCTCAAACATGAAGATCGCATCGGTCATGCGGGAGAGGTAGTCGTTGAGGATCAGGGCGATCGCCGAGGGAGTGAGTTTCTCGGAGAGGCTGGTGAACCCGACAATGTCCGCAAACAGAACCGAGACCTCGCGTACCTCGGGCTCGCCGAGCTCAAATCCCTGGGAATCCGAGGTGGCAATGATCCGGCTGGCCACCTGGGGCGAGAGGAACCGGCCGAGGCGCTCACGCTTTTTCTCTTCGAGCGCGATCTTCTCGTTCAGGCGCGACCTTTCGATAGCCACCGCCGCGAAGTTTGCGAGCGCGGAAAGGAGGTCGAGATCGTTCTCGGTAAACGCATGGGTGAGCGCCGAGGTGTCGAGGTGAATGATCCCGATGACTTCCTCGCGGTTCCACAGCGGCGCCACCATGGCGCTCCGGATCTGGTTGATGCGGATCGAGTCGCCGGAATTAAAGCGCGCGTCGGCCAGAGCATCCGAGGTGAGAATGGCGACCCGATCGGAGAGAACCTTCTGGGCGATGCTCGTGGAGATCGTGATTTTGCCGCGGTCGTGCGACTTGTTGCGATACTTCGTGACTTTGGCGGTCAGGGTCTTCGCGTCCCTCTCGTCACCCGCGAGCATGAGGAAACCGCGCTCGGCCGGAATCGATTCGAACACGATGTCCATGACCTGCTGAAGGACTTCTTCCACCGGCCTCGAGGCCACCAGGGTTTCCGCCACGCGGGTCAAGACCTTGAGGATCTTGTTCGCGCGTTCGATCTCGGACTGCGCCGAGGGCGCTTGTCCGGGCTTGCTGGGCTTCGCCTCGACGGCGAGAAGTTTCGAAAGGTCGCCGACGCTGCGCACGATCGTTCCCGAAGCCTCGATGGGTTCGTCGTCGAATGCGACCTTGGCCTCGGCGGTCCGGCCGAACAGAATCTCGAGGCTCCCGAGGGTGAACTTGTCGCCGTCGCGAAGCGACGCCTGCGTGACCAGAGCGCCGTTGATCTTGGTCCCATTCTTGGACCCGAGATCCATGATCCTCACCCCGCCCGGGTCGGCGATGAGCTTCGCGTGCTGCCTGGAGATTCCGAAATCCTTCAGCACCACCTGACAGTCGGGCGCCCGCCCGAGGATCAGTTCGCCGGACGAAAATTCGCGCGTTTTCGGACCGGTCTCATCAGAGTACTTGATGAAATAGGCGGGCAAGCGTTCGTGACTCCTCTAAGTGTGACGTGGATGCTTTAGTGTACTTCCCTTTTTAGTCTGCGCAACATGAGCGCAGCCACGGCATCCTGGGGCGAGACTCCCAGGACCAGAACTCCCCGAACTTCTCCGGCGATAGGGGTTTCCACTCCGAGGCGCTCGCCAAGAAGACAGGCCGCGGAAGAGGTGTGGAACCCCTCCACCGTGCCCAGGCTCTGGAGCACATCGGCGGGCTCCTTCCCTTCCGCGACCAGCCGGCCGAACTGAAAGTTTCGCGATTGATTGGAGCCGCAGGTGAGCACCAGGTCGCCTAAACCGGCGAGGCCGGCGACGGTCTCGGCCCGCCCCCCGGAAGCCACGACCAGACGCGAGATCTCGGCAAGACCCCGGGTGATGAGCGCCGCGCGTGTGTTCTCCCCG
>JANLWV010000437.1:0-2866 GCA_031364765.1 Vicinamibacteria bacterium | reverse complement strand
CCCGGATGCCGGTAAAGAACGGGAAGGTTCCCGCCGGCACCGGCGAGGGGGGCAGAATGTTCGGCCAAGTTGGCGTCGGCGCCCCGAAGAGGGTCTTCAGCCCGGTACTGGTGAAGTCGCTCTTCTGCTGCAAGCCGTTGGTGGTCACCGCACCCACCTGGGTCAGCATGTTCTGCCGCGCGTAGAAGATACCGGCACTCGCTCGAATAACCGACTTGCCGTTTCCCTTGGCGTCCCACGCGAGGCCCAGGCGAGGCTGGAACTGCATGGTCTGGTCGGGAATCCTGCCGTCTGAAGGAAAAGTCGAATTGTTCAGCAAAGACGCGTAGGCCGTCGTCTTCGGGTCTACGGTTTCCGGCATGTACTGCGCGTCCCAGCGGATGCCGTAGCTCACCGCCAATTTCGGCGTCGCCTGCCATTTGTCCTGCGCGAACACCGAGAACTCCTCGTTGTTGATGTCGGACGCGCCCGCCGCGTCGGCGGCGATGCCGCGATTGTCGCTGCTCTGGAGATAGAAGAGCAGCGGCCCGCCGGTGGTGGACGCGCCTGCTGGGCAGGGCGTCGGATAGGTGACGTAGCTGCCGTTCGAGCAGGCGACGGTATTGGAGCCAAATCCGCCGGCCGCGGCGGGCGAAGCGTAGCGCAGGAAGCCGGCCACGCTGTCGAAGAGGTACCGGCCCTTGAAGAACCCGCGGAAGACCTGGGAGTTGTTGGTGTGGAGCCATTCCGCCCCGAGTTTCATGGTGTGTTTCCCGCTCACAATCGAGAAGTTGTTCTTGATCTGAAATCGCTTGATCAGCTCGTCGACGGTGGGCGCTAAGAAAAACGGGTTGCCAAACCGGAAGGTCGGACCGAACCCCATGGCGGTATCGGCCGGGATATTCGATTGATTGGCCGCACGCGGTCTATCTTCACGCGAGAAGGTGAGATGAAACTCGTTGAGCTTGGAGGAAGAGACGGTGGTGAAGAGGTTCAGGTTCGCAACGCTGATCTTGGACGGACCTTCGGTGCCGTTCGCCGAGTTGCCATAGGTCGAGACGTCGAACGTCTGGTTCTCATTCTCCCCCCGATTGAAGTTGAACGAGACCGCGAGATTGTTCTTGGCGTTAAGGGTCCAGTCGAGCTTGGCCAGAACGGCGTTGTTATTGATCTTGTGGTCCACCGGACGGCCCTCATTCTCGCCTCTGGTGGTCTGCATGAAGTTCAGGAGAGCGCGCCGCTGGCAGTCCGGACTCGAATTGATAAGCCCCTCGTTCGCGGTGATGGTCGGCGCGCTGACCGAGCAGGGGGCGCCGATGGCCTCGGAGAGATTGGGACGCTGGAGGTTCTCCCTGATGCCCTCAAGAGCGAGGAAGAAGAACGCCTTGTCTTTGACGAGCGGACCGCCGATGGTTCCGCCAAACTGCTCGCGATGGAAGTCTTTCAGGGGCTTCCCATCCGAGGTGTTCGAGCTGAGGGCTTCGAGACGTTGAAAATGGAAGAGGCTTCCGCGAATTTCGTTGGTTCCCGACTTGGTGATGACGTTGATGACGCCGCCTGCCGTCCGACCGAACTCGGCGTTCGCGCCACTCGCCACGACCTGGAACTCCTTGACCGCTTCAAGGGTGATGTCGACCGCCGCCCGCTGGCCGCCCATCTGCTCACCGAAGAATCCGTTGTTGTAATCGCCGCCGTCGAGGCTGATGTTGTTGAAGACGCCGCGCTGGCCGGCGAACGTGATCTCATCGCCGTCGGGGCCCTGCACCACGGAAACACCCGGGGTGAGGGTGAGGAGGTCCTCAAACTTGCGACCGAGAACCGGTGTGGTGGCAATGGTTGTCTCGTCAAGAGTGGTGCTCTTCTCGGTGCGCGACGTATCGACGGTGGCGGTCGCGGTGACGGTGACGGTCTCGTCCACCGAGGAGACCTTCATGGTCAGATTGAGGTTGATGGCCTGGCCGACGGTCAGAGCGAGGTTCTCCTGAACCAGGGTGGCGAATCCCGTCTTCCTGACCGACACCACGTAGCGACCCGAGCTGAGCTGCAGAAACACGAAGCGCCCGTCCGCTCCGGAGGTCAGCGTGCGGCTCTGGTTGGTCTCGATATTCTTCGCTTCAACACTCGCGCCCTGAACAAGCGCGCCCTGCGGATCAACGACGGTGCCCTGGATGACGCCCGTGGTGATCTGAGTCTGCGCCCAGGCACTCGATGCGACCAGCATGGCGAACCCGAACACACGCAGCAAAGTTCCTCGCATACTTTCCTCCCAAAGTGGTACGACGTTTTCGTGAGTCTAACGATGCGCGTCGGCGGCCTTCAAGTCAAATCGACGGCCGAGGCGATTTCGCCGTGGAAAGCCTTGGTCGCAGAAACGTCACACGCGCGGGGCATCCTCCGGTTGTAGATTGAGGTCATGGCGCGCGCCCTGGTTGTTGAAGACGATGCCGATATCGCCACCCTGATCACGCATTATCTGGAGCGGGATGGGTGGCGGTGCGATGTCGCGCGCGATGGTCTCGAAGCGCTCTTTCGGCTCGGAACGGAAACGTATCGGCTGGTCGTGCTCGATCTTCAGCTGCCCGGAAAAGACGGCCTCACCGTCCTCACCCAGATCCGGGCCGCCCCGAAGCTCAAGAATCTTCCCGTGGTCATTGTGACCGCGCGAAGCGAGGAGACCGACCGTATCGTCGGCCTGGAAATAGGCGCTGACGACTACATCGTCAAGCCTTTCTCGCCCAAGGAATTTGCCGCGCGGGTGAAAGCGATTCTGCGACGCATCGACCGGAACGATGCCACCGATGACGCTCTGGTGATCGGCCCGGTTCGGGTCGACCGTTCGCGTCACACCGTGATCGAGAACGGAAAAACCGTCCATCTCACCGCGAAG
>JANLWV010000427.1:0-16134 GCA_031364765.1 Vicinamibacteria bacterium | reverse complement strand
CTGGGCATGGGCGCCTCCGAGCCCGCAGCTGCGAAGAGGGCCAGGGCCGCCACCACCAAGCCCCGGACGGCGGCACCGAGGAAACAACCGAACCCGAGCCTAGAGAAACCGCAAACTAAGGAATCGAAATGAACCCTGGCGCCCTTCCCTGCCTCGCGCTGGCCCTGGCGGTTTCGCCGGCCGCCGCACTTGCCCGTCCGCTCCTAAGCGCCGACTTCTACAAGATGCGCTCGGCGGGCTCGGTGGCCCTCTCGCCTGACGGAAGCCGCTTGGCTTATACGGTCGAGACCAACGGAGCGACGGGACGTCCGTATCGCCAGCTCTACATCGCGACTCTCCCTGCGGGTGAAGCGACGCGGGTGGGCGGCGAGGCGGATCGAGCCGGCGGAGCCCAGTGGTCCCCCGACGGAAAGATGATCGCCTTCAGCGGGAAGATCGGCGAGAAGAGCGGACTCCATGTGGCAAACGCGGATGGCGCCGGCATTCGGTTCCTGACCGAGATAAGCGGCACCAACTCCCCGCTGACGTTTGAAGGGGTCGCAATCGACTGGTCACCGGACTCGAAGCAGATCGCCTACGTGTCCACCGTGCCGGGGCCCGAAACCGCGGACGCCACCGGCGATCCGATCGTGATCACGCGCTACCTCTACAAACCCGATGCGGGCGAGGGGGACACACGGTTCAACGACAACCGCAGGCGCGAGATCTTCTTGATCGACGCCGCGGGCGGAACGCCGCGCGCGCTCACCACCGCCCCTCGCGAGTATCACTCCATCGACTGGTCACCCGACGGACGCGAGATCGCGGCGGTGTCAAACCTCGATCACGATCCCGACTACTTCTACAACCAGGATCTCGTGGCGGTGTCGGTCGCCGATGGTTCCATCCGCCGCATTACCACCACCGAGAGCGCCGAGTATCAGCCGAAGTTCTCGCCCGACGGCAAGCAAATTGTCTTCCTCGGAACGAAGCGAGGCCTCACCGATCTCGAGACCACGATGGAAGACACGCACGTCTGGATCGTCAACACGGACGGGACCGGGCGTCGTGAGATCGGAAGCAACCTTGACAACCGCCAGAGCAACGCGAACTTTTCCGCGGACGGGACGCACGTGTACTTCACCGCGCTCGATCGCGGTCAGGTTCGACTCCACCGGGTCCTGGTCTCGTCAGGTGTGACGACGAAGGTCGTCTCGGATCCCGGATCGGTAGGGGGGTACTCCGTCGCCAGGAACGGATCCATCGCCTACGTCTTTACGAGCCTCACCGATCTCGCTCAGCTCTACTTTCTCGATCCCGCACCCAAGGGTGTTGCCGCCCGAAAGAACAGCCCGGTCGTTTTGCTCCCCGCACCCGCACCGCGGAAACTGACCGACCTCAACAAGGAAGCGCTCACCGGCATCGACATGGCACAGGTGCAAAACTTCAGCTTCAGCGCGGCCGACTTCAAGTTCGAGATCGAAGCTTTCCTGACCAGACCCCTCGGCCAGACCGCGGACTCGAAGCACCCGATGATCGTGATGATCCACGGCGGACCGCATGGTCAACAGGGTCCCGCGTTCAACTTCAAGTCGCAGTTCTACGCCGGTCGCGGTTACGCCACTCTTCAAGTGAACTACCGAGGGTCCAGTGGATACGGCCAGAAATTCGCCGACGGCGTGTTCGCCGACCAGAACGGTCAGGAGGCGATGGACGTTCTTTATGGCGTGTCGGCCGCGATTCGCCGCAACCCCTGGATCGATGCGGCGAGACTCGGAGTTGAAGGCGGAAGTTATGGCGGGCAGCTCTCCTCGTGGCTCATCACCCAAACCTCCATATTCAAGGCGGCGATACCGCTCGCCGCTATCACCAACATCATTTCGTACAACTACATGACCTATTACAACCAGTACGAAGAGATGGAGTGGGGCATGCGGCCGCACCAGGGCAACCTGATGGACGTGCTCTGGGAGCGCTCGGCCCTCAAGCATGTGGCCAAAGCGAAGACGCCGACCATGATGGTCCACGGCGAGAACGACAACGACGTGCCGATCGCGGAGGCCGAGCAGTTCTATATCGCTTTGCGCGACGTGGGGGTTGACGCCATCATGGTTCGCTACCCACGCGAGGGTCACGGCCTGCGCGAGCCGAAGCACGTGGTCGACCTGATGGACCGGTCGGTCGCCTGGTACGAAAAGTACTTCGCGAAGAGGTAGGACGGATGCGCGAGAGGCGTCCTCGTCTGGATCGGCGAGCCTTCCTGAGACGGGCGGCGGGAGCGGCCGCGCTCAGCCTTGGCGCACGGCCTGGCCTGGCCCAGGGGCCGGGGCCATCGCCAGGAGCCTCCAACCGAACTCTCGCGCAAAGATTCCCGGACCTTCGCCACCACTTCATCTTCGAGTATTACCCCTGGTACGGCGGGCCGCCGTCCTACAATCATTGGGACTACCTCGACCGGAAACCGCCCTTCGACGTCGGGGCCACCTACGTCCCTCAACTCGGCCCCTACGACGTCCGATCGAGGACCGTCCTCGAGCAGCACGCGCGTTGGATCGCACAGGCGGGGGTCGGATCCATCGCCCTCTCGTGGTGGGGACCGAGCAGCTTCGAGCACCGCGCCGCCCACACCATCATGGACGTCATGAAGGACTACGGAATCAAGGTCACGTTCGCTCTGGAGCCCTATGCGGATGATCGAGGGCGGCGCTTCCGCGACGACATCCGCTTTCTCCTGCGCGAATTCGGAGAGAAGCGAGGCTACGACTGCCTGCTGATGCTCAAGAACCAGGATGGCGCTTCGGGGCCGATCTTCAAGGGCTTCCGGTGCATCCTGCCGCGTGAGAGCACGGATTGCCTGGGCCGCACGAGCCTCGTCGCCGATTACACTCCCGACGACGTGTGGCGCGAGCAGATCGACCGGCTGCGTGACGATCTCCGGCACAACTTCGACCACATCACCCTGCTCGCCGATTCCCTTGAATTGCGGCGAACGCCAGCCTCCGGCTTTGACGGCATCGGCATCTACGACAACTTCATCCGGCCCGAGGCGTATCCGCCTTTCGCCGAAGCCGCTTCGCGCGCGGGGTTGCTTTTCTCATTCAACATCAACCCAGGCTACGACCAGCTCGAACCGCGACCCGCGCCCTTAGATCCCTGCTATGCGCCGCGGGCGTTTGCGCCCGAAGGCGTCATCGACTGGTCCAAAGCCTCCGAGCGCGAGCGGGCTTCGGCTCTGTCGCAGCAGCGCATTGTGGCCTCCTTCGAGCAGGCGGTAAAGGTGCAGGACGATTCACGCCTGACGAACTTCAACCGGGGCTTCTTTGCGATCTACATCAACTCGTTCAACGAATGGCACGAGGGCCATGCCTTCGAGCCCATGCGGCACTCTGCCGATCTTCTTCCCGAAGAGCGGCCGTTCGACTATCACAACCCGGCGAACGGCTCGGCACGGATTGAGACACTGGGTAACTTGATGAGGGGCCTCTCCGCTACTTCTTGACGTGCGTCTCGACCCAGGCGGCGAAGGCGTCGATGAACTTCTGCAGGTGGCCGCGGGTGGCGTCGCTCTTCACCTTGCCGTCCGCGTCGAAGAGGTCGGCGGCGTTTCCGAAGTAGGCCTCGGGCTGTTGCATGGCCGGAACGTCGAGAAACACGAGACTCTGGCGCAGATGGTGGTTGGCGCCGAAGCCGCCGATAGCGCCCGGAGACACGCTCACCACCGCGCCGGGCTTGCCGCTAAAGACGCTGTGGCCGTAAGGTCTCGAACCGATGTCGATCGCGTTCTTGAGGACACCCGGGACCGAACGGTTGTATTCCGGGGTGACAAAGAGAAGCGCGTCGGCTTCATGGAGCCTTTCGCGAAACAAGACCCAGGAAGGCGGTGGGTTCGGATCCTCGTCCTGATTGTAGAGGGACAAACCCCCAATCTCGACGATCTCAAGCTTGAGCGATGGCGGCGCCAGCGAAGCGAGTGCCAGCGCCACCTTTCGGTTGAAGGACTCCTTGCGCAGGCTCCCGACGAGAACGGCGACGTTGCGGTTCTGACTCATGTTTTCCCTGCTCCCCGGACCAAAATGGAGGGCCACTTTGACGCTGCGACCGTCCTGAAAACTTGATTGTGACACGCGGGCGGCTTCGAACCGGCGGACGGCCACTACAATGACGGAATGAGGCCTCGGCACCCGATCGGATTGGCGCTCCTGCTGCTCAAAGCCACCCTGGCGGTGGCCGAAGAGGGGCGCGACCCGAGGCCGGCCGAGCGCGGCTTCCCGCTGATGCGCCTCTTTGACGACACCGACCACGGCAGCGCTGCCCAGAACTTCAGCGTGGCCACGGACCGGCGTGGATATGTCTATGTGGGGAACCTCCAGGGGCTGCTGGTCGCGGACGGGGCGCGGTGGCGGCAAATCCGGAGCCAGACGGCGATCTACGCCATCGCATCCAGCCCGGAGGGTCTGGTGCTGGCGGGCGGACCCCAGGGTCTTCTCACCGTCCTTGCCTCAGAACACGGAGCGCCCGCTCTGCGCTCCATCGCGGAACGTCTGCCCGAAGCCCAAAGGCAGTTCGGCGATGTCCGGTCCATCCTCGCGACATCCCGCGGTTTCGCGATCCTCACCGACGCGCGGCTTCTCTTCTACGACGGCCAAGACCTGCGATCGGTCGCCGAACTCTCGCGGGAAGGGCCGAGATCCCTGTTCCTTCTCCGAGGCGAGGTTTATCTGGCCGGCGAGAACGGGTTTGAACGCCTCGACGGCAACGCCCTGGCGCCGAGTGCGGAATTCTCCTCTCTGCAAGGACACCGTGTCGATGTGGTCATCGAGGAAGGCGAGCGCTCGTACCTCGCGGTATTGCGTGACCTTGGCCTGGTCCGGATTGACGGGAATGGTCTGACTCGGATTGACGGGCCGACGTCCCTCTGGGCGAAGCGAAATGTGGTTTCGTGCGCCCTTCGCCTCCGAGATGGACGCATCGCGTTCGGTTCGCGCGTCGGCGGCGTTCTGCTGGCAGATTCGAAGGGTCAGGCGGAACAGGTCATCGACAGCTCCCGCGGCCTTCCCGACGACCAGGTCATGGAGCTGACCCAGGACCTCGATGGTGGACTCTGGGTGGCGCTCAACGGCGGCCTCGCCCGCCTTGATGTGGCTTCATCCGTCACCGTCTTCGACGCACGGGCGGGAGTTCAGGGCGGATCTCAAGGAGTCTTTCGACACCGAGGCCGGCTTTTCGTCTTCGGTTCGGCCGGTCTCGGCATCATCGAAAAAGGCGCTCTGCGCAAGATCCCCGGCGTCGTCGGCTCCACCTGGTTCGGCCTTGACACTCCGGAAAGACCCGGCGAGTTTCTGCTCGCCGCGGCATCGGGGGTCTTCCGCATCGCGGACAACCAGGCGACCCTGGTGCCGGGCACCACCGATCTGGGGGCCTACGTTCTCGCCCGCGCTTCCCACTTCAACGCGATCCTCGTGGGCGCCCGCGGAGGTCTCTATCTCCTTGTCCCTTCTCCCACCGGCGACCGATTGGTCGGTCCGCTCAACGGATCGCCTCGGTATGTCCGATCGATACTGCCGCGACCCCAGGGTCGCGTCCTCTTCTCGACCACGTTTGACGGCATCGGGGCCGTGGATATCGATCCTGAGAATCCACAGGCGGCGCGCTTCCAGAAACTGGGGGGCCTCGAAGGAGACGTTCATTTGGGCCCCGACGGTCCCATGGCCATCACCAACGACGAGAAGACCGAGATCTTTCGGATTGACGAGGAGACGCCGCGGCTGATCCGGGACGAAGAGCGCACCAAGGCGCTGGTCGGTCTCGCCGCCTGGGTCAGCGCGAGCGACTCCTCGGGCGAACTCTGGGTGAATACCAACCCGCTCCGCGTATTTCGACGGGTCGGCGGATCGCTCCAGCCCGAGCCGGTGGTCCTGCACTCCTTTCCGGCGCGGCGCATTCAGGCCATCCGTCCGGAAGCCGACGGCGTAGTGTGGGTCGGCGGAGAGACCGGCCTGTTCCGTCACGTGGGGACTCCCGGCGGCGGCCTTCCTCCTCCCAAAGCGCCGGTACTCGCCACGGTCACGATCGGCGACCGTCGGATCTACGACGGATGGGATGAGAAGGCCCGGCCTCCCACAGTGCTGCCGCCGAATCTGCGGCGACTGCATGTGGGGTTCGGGCCCCTGTCGCACCAACGGGGTCTGGCCTATCAGTTCCGTCTCGATCCGCTCGACGGGGACTGGAGCGATTGGTCACCCAAAGCCGACGTGGAGTTCACCACCCTGCAGGAGGCGCAGTATCGGTTCCGCATGCGCACGCGCGGCGCCGACGGTCAAGTGGGGCCGGAAGCCTCGTGGAGTTTCGTGGTCGATCCTCCGTGGCATCGCACGGCCGCCGCGCATCTCGGTTCCGTCCTTGCCCTGGCCCTGCTGATCGGAGGTGCGGTGGGACTGCGTACCCGAGCTCTGAAGCGGCGCACCCGAGATCTGAAGCGCGAGGCGGAACGCCTGTCCTTAAGGGTGGAAGAGAAAACCCGGGATCTCCAACTCGCGGTTCGCGACCTGAAGGAGTCGAGGCGGCGGGTGGAAGAGCAGAACCGCCTTCTCCAAACGACAAACGCGCGTCTCGAGGATGTCTCACGGCACGACTCGCTCACCGGCATCGCGAACCGCCGTCATTTCGACCTCGTCTTGAGCGAGGAGTGGCCGCGGGCCAGGCGGCAGCGCACATCTCTGGTCGTCGGCATCTTGGATCTCGATCACTTCAAGGCTCTCAACGACGCCCACGGTCATCCGGAGGGCGATGACGCGCTGCGTCAGGTGGCGCAGACCTTGAAGGATTCGATGCGGCGTCCCGCCGACCTCGTGGCCCGCTACGGAGGCGATGAGTTCGCATTCATTCTGTCGGACACGGATCGCGCCGGCGCCGTGCTCGTCGCCGAGGACACCCGCGCGCGCGTCGAAGCGCTGAGGATCCGCAACCCGGGCGGCCCGTCGGGCCACCTGACCGTGAGCATCGGCCTCGCGGCCACGGTCCCCGAAGACGGACGCAGCGCGGACGCCCTGATTGAGGCGGCCGACCGCGCGCTGTACTTGGTGAAGGCTGGAGGAGGGAACAGAGTCCAGGCGGCCGGGCTACGCAGCGCGTGACAATGTCGACTTCGATCGCGTCCGTGGGCGGGATGATCTTTCGTCATACCGGGGACCCCGGGGCCAAAACCAAACTCGCCGTCACGATGGACGCCGCCCGGGTTGTGAGGAACTCGATCTCCTCTTGGGAATCGCTGATTCATCCGGCGCTGAGGTTGCAAGGGCGATCGAAGGCGGCGACGTCTGACCGCGGACGCCGAAGCGACGGCGGTCGCGTTCGGAACAAAAAGCCCTCCACGCTGCCGTCAGAAGCCGGTGGCGCTCACGGAACCTGAGCGCAAAGGGTGGAGTCCTGCGCTCGCTTTAGGCTTCCTCAACGCGGAGGCATGCACACCGCAAGACGACTGTTGGACCCCGAGAGAGCGACAGTTGGTTCCTCGGTCCACCGGCCCCAAAACGAACAACGCAGAGGGCCGCCGAGATCATATGCGACGCTTTCGGGCGACAGAAGGAAACTCTGCGCAGGTATGCTGAGCTGGCGCACAAACGCTCGTCCAAATCGTTGAATCAATTGAGGTACCCCAAATGAAGTCCCTTCGCACTCTTGCGGCCACATTTCTTCTGCCGCTCGCCATCTCACCCGCCTGGGCTCAAACCGGCGGCTTCAGCATCGCCAGTCTCGACACCACGTCAAATGCCTGCGCCGACTTCTTCCAGTTCGCCTGCGGCAACTGGGTCAAGGCGAATCCCATTCCCAACGACCAGTCGCGGTGGGGCACTTTCAACGAACTGGCGGATCGAAATCGCAACACGCTGAAGGCCCTTCTCGACGGCGCCGTCGCGGCTTTGGCCAAGGCGAGCCCGGCCGATCAGATGCTCGCGAGCTTCTACGGTTCGTGCATGGACGAAGCCTTTGTCGACCAGCTCGGCGACTCGGCTTTGAGCCCGCTCCTTGGACGCATCGAGGCGATTCAGTCGAAGAGCCAGCTCCCGGCTCTGATCGCTGATCTGCATTCATCCGGCGTTTCCGCCCTGTTTGGTTTTGGCTCCGAGCAGGACTTCAAGGACGCCACCCGCGTCCTTGCCATCGCCGGTCAGGGCGGTCTGGGGCTTCCCGACCGCGACTATTACTTCCGCGACGACCCGAAGTCGAAAGAGCAGCGTGAGAAGTATGTCGTTCACGTCGAGAGAATGTTTGGGCTCCTCGGCGATTCTGCGCCGGTCGCGAAGAGGAACGCGGCCACGGTTTTGGCCATTGAAACGGCCCTAGCCAAAAATGCTCTGGACCAGGTGAGCCAGCGGGATCCGAACAAGGTCTATCACCTCATGAAGACGGCCGAGTTCGCGGCTCTCACCCCCGCCTTCGATGCCGATGCCTACCTTCGGAGCATCAAGGCTCCTCCGGTCGCGGAGATCAACGTGACCGAGCCCGAGTTTGCCAAAGGTATGAGCGACGTCATCACGGATCAAAGCCTGGAGGCGATCAAGACCTATCTGCGCTGGCACGCGGTCCACGACACCGCGCCCTTCCTGTCCGCCTCCTTCGTGAACGAGAACTTTGAGTTCTATGGCAAGACGCTGACCGGGGCCAAGGAGTTGCGACCGCGGTGGAAGCGCTGCGTCGATGCCACCGACAACGCCATCGGCGAGGCCCTGGGCGCCGCTTATGTGGCGAAGACGTTCGGTCCGGAGGGCAAGGCGCGGATGAACGCGATGGTGAAGGGCCTCGAGACCTCCCTGGGCGAGGATATTCAGTCTCTTTCCTGGATGAGCAACGCCACGAAAACCAAGGCGATGGAGAAGCTCCGGGCCATTGAGAACAAGGTCGGCTACCCCGACGCCTTCCGTGACTATTCGAGCGTCACCATAAAAGCCTCGGACCTCGTCGGCAATGTTCAGCGCACCAACGCGTTCGAGTTCGCACGCCAGCTTGCGAAGATCGGCAAGCCCGTCGATCGAGTGGAATGGACGATGACTCCGCCGACGGTGAACGCGTACTACAACCCGCTTCTCAACTCGATCAACTTCCCGGTGGGCATTCTTCAGCCCCCCTTCTTCGACCTGAAAATGGACGACGCGGTGAACTACGGCGGCATCGGCGGGGTTATCGGCCACGAGCTCACCCACGGCTTTGACGACCAGGGCTCTCAGTTCGCGGCGAACGGCAATCTCTCAAACTGGTGGTCCGACAAGGATCGCGCCGAGTTCGACCAGCGCACGGCATGTATGGTCGACCAGTACGGCGCGTACACTGCGCTCGATGGAACGAAGCAGAACGGCAAGCTCACGCTCGGCGAGAACGCGGCTGACAACGGTGGTCTCCGGATCGCCTACATGGCCCTGATGGAAACGCTCAAGGACAAAAAGGTGGCGCCACGCGACGGCTTCACGCCCGAGCAGCGCTTGTTCCTGGGCTGGGGCCAGGTGTGGTGCGCGTCCGCGCGGCCGGAGTTTGAGCGTCTTCAGGTTCAGACCGACCCTCACTCGCTCCCGCGTTATCGCGTGAATGGCACGGTGTCCAACATGCCCGAGTTCCAGAAGGCTTTTTCCTGCCCGGCGAGCGCACCCATGGTGAGAGCCGACAAGGCCTGTCGCGTCTGGTAGCGATGAGTCAGACAAGGACGGCCCTCGCGGCGTTTGCCGTTCTGTCCGTGCTCAAAGGCTGCACCACCGTCCAGGCGCCGACCAAGCCACCGTCCGTCGAGGAGAGTCCCTCTCTTCAGCGAATCAGACAGGTCTTCGCCCGCATCCCGGAAGTGCTGGCAAGGAACTACCAGGCGTTCGAGGGCCCAAAAGGCCCGGTCAGCGGCTTCGGCGCGGGCGAGGCGTACCCGCAGATCTGGCTCCGCGACAGTGCGTGGATCGTCGACGCGGCGGCCGCGAACTATCCCAAAGAGGCGCTCACGTCGTGGCTTGACCTCCATCTGGCCCACGCCTCGACGAACGGACGCCTGCGCGACTGGGTGGCCAAGGGTTCGGCGGAAGCATTCCGTAAATGGGCGCCGCAGGCGCAGTCGAAAGGACCAATCGCCTTCGATACGAACACCAACGAGTCCGATCAGGAATCAAGTGCGGCGCTCGCCCACTGTCGAGCCGAGGACATCCTGGGGCCGAAAAGCGCGCAGGACGACCTCAAAAGCGGCGGCCGGACATCGAAACTGCTCGCGGCCATGGACGCGTTGATCCGCGATCGAACCGACCCGAAAACCGGCCTCCTCTGGAGCGGCCTCACCGCCGACTGGGGCGATGTCAGTCCGCTCTATCCCGATCAGAGGGCGATCTATCTCGACTCGAAGACGCCGCGAACGCTGTCGCTGTATTCGAACGTGATGGCCTATGAAGCACTTCATTGTCTGAGCTCGCTTAGCGGGCCGAAGTCGCGTCGGGACCGTCTGGCGGCACGCTCGGCACAACTCCGCGAACGCATCCGTTCCGCATTCTGGATGAAAGACCGGGGTTACTTCAGGATCCGGCGAACTCTCGATGCCGTTCCGAAAGACTTCGGTGAAGACGATGACCATCGGTTCGCTCTCGGCGGCAACTCTCTCGCCGCCCTCTTTGGCGTGGCCGAAGAGGGCGAGGCCACGTCCATCTTCGAGACCGCGGAGCGGCTGCGAACCACTCACCAGTTCACCACTGTTTCTACGGTGCTGATACCGCCTTATGCCAAGGGCGTCTTCCAGCACCCGGCCATGCGAGAGCCATTTCAGTATCAGAACGGCGGGCAATGGGATTGGTTCGGCGCGGCTCTGGTCGAGGCGGAGTTCGAGCGAGGTCACGCCGAACGCGCGCGCCGACACCTCGATCAGATCGCTTCGCGGACGCTCGCCGCGGGACGAGGCATCCACGAGTGGTATGCGGTGGATGGCTCACCGAGAGGAAGCGCCGCTTATGCGGCGTCGGCGGCCGCGATCTATAACGCGATCGTCAAGGGCCTGTTGGGCGTCTCGCGTTCCCCCGCGGGCTATCGCATTGTGGTCCGAACCGCCGAGACACTGCTGCCCTTCGAGATTCCTCAGGGCGCCGCCTCGAGGCGACTCGTGGTCAGTCAAACCGTCGGAGACACCGCAGTAGAGATCCACGTTCTCAGCAACGCGCCGGTCAAGGAGGTGTGTTCGACACTCCGGGAGGGGAAGAGTCCCGACGACCTCGGCGCTCGCAACCCGGCCATGCCGCAAAGCGTGCATCAACTCGGCCAGGACACCATCATCTGCGCCGATGTCACTTCGGCGCCGTTGCCAATCCGGGTGCGTTTCGCCGTCCACTGATGAAGCGGCGCTTCACCATCTGGGGGCCAATCCGCCGCTATCGGGCCGCGGTCGCTTCGTCGAAATAGCCGCGACGGGCGATCACACGCAAACCCTTGGTCAGAACCTCCACCTTGATCTTACGGAAGCCGGGTTTCTTGTGCTCGGGTGGTTCGTAGCCAAGGATGTAGTACGTCGTCGTCATGTCCAGTAAACGAGTCAGGCCCCTGGCCATGTCATTCGTGTTCCGAATGGTGAGGCCACCGGTATCGGCGGCCAGGCTGGATGAGCCTTCGGCGGCTTCCGAAGAGGCGAAAGGCGTTTCACCCGCGTCCCGATCAAGCGCCGGACCGTATTCGACTCCTTGAAAGAGGCCCATGCCCTGAAGGCCGCGCGCGTCCAGAAAATGGATGGGGGCGTTGGCGCGAAGCGAGCGGGTGACGACCTCCTGCTGCTTTGAATCATCGGAGTCGTACGCGAAACCGCCCGACACCATGACCACAGTGTGCCGCCCGGGTTGCCGGACCAGCCAGTCCAGAGATCGAAGCAGGACTCCATAGGCATCCTCGCGTCGGATGCGCGCGTCGCGGGCCACCTCAGTGGCGCGGCTGCGAGCCGTCATGGTGGCGCTGTCGGGATCGAGCCCCGGATTCAAAGCCACGAAGCGCAGGGAGATGCGTGACAGCATCGAGCCATCCCCGCGCTCCACCGCGATGGCCTCGGCGTCGGAAATAGGGAGGGTCGAGTGGTCGTCGACGCGGTGGCCCATGATCTTGTCGACCGCGGCCCCGAACACCGCGCGGTTGCCTTCGACCTCATTGGCCATCGAGACCTTCGACCACGGCGCCATGAGAGCGAGCGCGCCGTTTCGTTCCGCGATGGTGTCGATCAGCTTCTTCAGGGCCGGCCTCAGGCGAAAAGCCTGCTGAGGCGACATCTGTCCGTCGTCGACAAAGAGAACCGTGATCGCATTGGCGAGTTTCGCGGCCGGCGGCGGCGTGGCCGATGAAAATGGTTCGACGACGACGTCGGCCGGACCGGCCCCTTCAAAAGGCGCTCCGCCGGCAAAGGCGACGAACGAAACGATGGCACGTTCCTCGCCGTCTTCCTTCACCACGAAATCCTTCGCGGAAAGGCCGCCGACCAGGGCGTCACTCTTCCCGGTCACGACGAAGTCCACCAGGACCAGGTTCGTGCTCGTGCCGAAACTCGGTGTCTGGGGCCGATCCTGCGCGGGCGCTCCTGAGGCCTGAAGGAAACTGAAGCCAAGGGCGAGGGCCAGAGAACGCGGCATGGACCGAGGTTAGTCGAACCGCCCCGCTTGAGAAGTAGAGTCACCTTGCCCGCGTATCCATGAGTTCCTTCCTCACCCACAACCCCGGCCGTTCGCTGTTCACGAACGGCGCGCGGGCGCACGTGATCTCCGAGGTCATGTTCATGGCGGTGGCTCTGGTCCTGGGCGCCCGCCTCTGGACGGGATCGGCAATCGCATCCTTCTCATCCGCCGGCCGGAGTAAGAACCAGGCAACCGAGTGAACAAAACTCTAAAAGACGCTGAAGTCCGCCAGTCCCTGAGCGAACAGGTCTTCTCGAGGACCGCGGGGGCGGAGCTCATCCCCGGCAACGACGTCCGGATTCTCCAGGACGCAAGAGAGAACTATCCAGCGTGGCTCGACTCCATTCACTCCGCCCGACAATTCGTCCACTTCGAAAACTACATCCTCCATGAGGACGAGGTGGGAGCGAGGTTCAGCGACGCCTTTATCAACAAGGCGCGTGAGGGTGTTCCCGTGCGCATCGTCTACGACTGGATCGGCTGTATCGGGAGAGCGTCGCGCGGCTACTGGCGCCGTCTGAGGGAGGGGGGCGTGGATGTCCGCTCCTTCAATCCTCCCCGTCTCGACCAGCCGCTCGGCTGGGTCGTGCGCGACCATCGCAAGTGTCTGGTCGTCGACGGTCAGATCGCTTTCGTCACCGGTCTTTGCGTGGGAAAGATGTGGGAGGGAACGCCCGAACTCGGGCGCGCACCCTGGCGCGACACCAGCGTGGTGATCAGGGGTCCCGCGGTCGCCGAGGTGGCGATCGCGTTCGCCGACAGCTGGGCGGCGACCGGTCCGCCACTCCCGAAAGCCGAGAGGGTCGGCGCCGAGACCCCGAAAAACGCCGGCGACATCGATGTCCGCGTCGTCGCTTCAACTCCGGGGGGCGCCAGCCTCTACCGCCTGGACCCCCTCGTGGCCTCGCTGGCCCGCCGGACCCTGTGGTTGACCGACGCCTACTTCGCAGGCACCTCGGTATACGTGCAGGCTCTTCGGGCGGCCGCGGAGGACGGGGTGGACGTCCGGTTGCTGGTACCCGGCCCCGGCAGCGACATTCCTCTCATGCAGAGGATCTCGCGCGCCGGATACCGGGCGCTTCTTGAGGCGGGCGTTCGGCTCTTCGAATGGAATGGACCGATGCTCCACGCGAAGACCGCGGTGGCGGACGCGCGCTGGGCGCGGGTGGGCTCCACCAATCTGAATTTCTCGGGCTGGTTCGGCAACCGCGAGCTGGATATCGTGGTCGAGAACGAGGCCTTCGGCCGGGCCATGGAGGAGATGTTCGCGACCGACCTCAAAAACTCGACGGAGATTGTTTTTGAGCCACGCCGCCGCGTCCGTCCCGCGGGAGGCGTGCGCGTGCCCCGCCCGCCCCGAGCGGGGGGGAGTAGAACACGGGCCGCGGCCGGGGCCCTGCGCATCGGCAACGCCATCGGTGCGGTCCTGGGCGCCCGGCGGGTTCATCAACCTGCGGAACGCTGGCTCATGGGCCAGGGGGGACTCCTGCTTCTGGCACTCGCCTTCATCGGATTCTTCTGGCCGCGGGTTCTGGCCTGGCCGGTCTCCTTACTCTGCCTTTGGTTCGCCCTGGCCCTTTTGGCCCGCGCCCTCCGCCGCAGAAGAGCGCCAGAATGAAATTTCGCGTTCTGACCTACAACATTCACCGGGCCATCGGAGTCGATCGACGCTTCCGTCCGGAACGGATCGTTCGCATCATCGACAACTACAAGGCCGACATTGTTCTTCTTCAGGAGGTGGATGAGGGCGCGCCTCGATCGAGGGAGCTGGACCTGGCCCGCGAACTTGCGGCCGATCTGGGCTTCCCGTATCACGCCGTCGGTCACAACGTCACCCTTCGCAAGGGGCGCTACGGAAACGCGACCCTCAGCAGGTACCCCATCCTCAGCGAACGCAACATCGATCTCACCATCGACTTATGGAAGCGTCGAGGGTGCCAGCACACCGCCATCGCCCTCGATGGGCGCCACGACCGGCGCCTTGAGGTCTTCAACCTGCACCTCGGCCTTTCGGGGGGGCAGCGCGCCCGGCAAGTCGAGCTGCTCGCCAGATCCGGTGAGATGACTGCGCTTGCGCCGGACGTTCCCTGTCTTATCGGCGGCGACTTCAACGACTGGCGGTCGCTGCTCTCACCCTTCCTCACCCAGGGGATGAACTTCCGCTCGGCCGCCGACTCTTCGACCGGCCGGCCGCTTCTGACCTATCCCTCGTTCTTCCCGAGGGGACCGCTCGACCGGCTCTACTATCGGGGACCGCTCACCCTCCTGTCCGCCTACCGGTGCCGGCTTCGTCTTTCGCGCCTGGCCAGCGACCACCTGCCGATCATCGCTGACCTGGAGATTCGCTAGCGACGTATCACCAGGGTCACCGCCAGATCGGGTAGGGATTCACGGGCTGGCCGCCCCACCACTGGTTCATCGTCTCGACTCGGGAGATTCCGAAATGAAGGTGCGGGGTGTTCGGGGGAGCATTCCCGGTGGTGCCCACATACCCGAGGACCTGACCACGCGTGACCCGCTGGCCCTCGGACAGATCCAGGGCGTAGGCCTGAAGGTGCGCGTAGTAATAGACGCGGCCCTGGTCGGAGCTCCACTGATACACCGCTATGCCGCCGGCGACGCTGGTCATCAAGCGGGCGATGGTTCCATCCGCGACCGCGACCACCTCCGCGTTGCGCGGGGCGAGAATGTCAACCGCGTGGTGCACGCGGTCACCCCGGCGATCCTCGAAGCTGTCCGTCATGGCCAAAGGAGAAACGGCGGGAACCGGGAAGAGCAGATCGGCAACGGGGATCCCTGCGGCCACGGCCGCCTGTGCCTCGTGCCGGCTCGGTTCGACCACGCAGAGAAGAAGAAGCAGAAGGCCGCCCAGGGCGCCCGCACCTATCAGCGTCCCATCCGCAAACCGTCGTCGCCCGTACCATTTCACAGCGACACCTTAGTTGAGGGCCTCGCCGAGGCCCGAGGCGGCTCGGTTGGAGAATGGTCGGCGGCGCTCGCTTGTATCATCCCGGGACCGTGACGCTCCGCCGCTTTCTCGCGTGGTCCCTCTACGCGCTGTCGGTGGTCCTGACCTTCGAGGGCGCCGCCCGGTTCGCGCTTTCCCGCGAGGGCCTCCGGACAAGGCTGTTCACCAACGATGACGCTTCCTGGCGCCTCCGGTGGGTGGCCAGGCCGGACTTTCAGGGCGGCCTCAACTACGTCCTTGATGAGTGGAACCCTTCGCGAGGCTGGGCGCTCAAGCCGAATCTGCGCGACATTCCCTTCCGAGGGAAAACGGTGAACTCCAACTCAAAGGGCCTGCGCGGGCGTCGGGAGTTCGCGTATCAGAAGCCCGAAGGCGTCGTGCGCATCCTGGTCCTCGGCGATTCATTCACATTCGGCGAGGAGGTGGGTGACGACGAGACCTTCTCTCACTACCTTCAGGAGTCGATTTCAGAGTCCGAGGTTCTCAATCTGGGCGTGCACGGCTACGGGCACGACCAGATGCTGATCTACC
>JANLWV010000235.1:0-2572 GCA_031364765.1 Vicinamibacteria bacterium | reverse complement strand
GTAAAACGGTCGGTCGAAACGTGACGTGGCTCTACCGGGTGAGCCGAGGTCTCTGCCGAAGAATCGGGCGGGTCGAACGGAGCCGACATTCCACCTCCCTTGAAGAGTGCGCATGATAGCCGGGCGGCGGGCCCTCGCCGAGCCGCCCTTCGCTCAATTCCAGCGGCCGTCCCAGGAGTCTCCCGGTTTCTTCCGGCCTCCTCGGGAACGACGACGGAACAGGTAGAGTGGCGGCCTTCTCATGACAAGCGGCGCCGCGACGAGACGCGTGTTCGGCCTCCCGTGGCCGGCACAGGTGACGACCGCAGAGCGCCGCTCTCTGATCGCGGGCGGGCTCGGCTGGATGCTCGATGCGATGGACGTGATGCTCTACTCGATGGTGCTCGCAGACCTCGTGGTGCACCTGGGCATGAGCAAGCCGCAGGCCGGGCTCCTCAATTCGCTCACGTTGTTCGCGTCCGCGATCGGCGGGCTCTTGTTCGGTGTGCTGGCCGATCGGATCGGCCGTACCCGGGCCCTGATGGGCTCGATCCTGATGTATTCGCTCGCGAGCTTCGCCTGCGGCCTGTCGCAAACCATCCCGCAGCTCGCCGTGTTCCGCTTCATCCTCGGCCTCGGTATGGGCGGTGAGTGGACAACCGGCGCCGCGCTGATCGCGGAAACCTGGCGGGCCGAGCACCGCGGCAAGGCCCTCGGCCTGATGCAGTCGAGTTGGGCGATCGGCGAGATGCTCGCGGCGGGCGTGACCCTCGCCGTGCTGCCGAGCTTCGGTTGGCGCGCGGTCTTCTTCGTGGGTGTCTTGCCCGCTCTCGCGGTGCTCTGGATCCGCAAGGATGTGCCGGAATCGGAGATCTGGCTCGCCCGAGGCAAAGAGAAGCCGGTCTCGCTCAAGGTGATGTGGCGTCCGGATATTCGCTTTAGGGGCGTCGTGGCCACGCTCATGAACGCGTGCGCTATGTTCGGCTACTGGGGTCTCTTCACCTGGATCCCCGGCTACCTGGCTCTCTCGGAGAAAGAGGGTGGCCGCGGGCTGGGCATCGCCGTATCGCTGACCTGGGTGCTGTTCATGGCGCCCGGAAAGTGGCTCGGCTACGTGCTCTTCGGCTTCGCCGCCGACGCGTTCGGACGCAGGAAAAGCTACGTCTTCTATCTGGTTTTGGCCGCGATACTGGTTCCGTTGTTTGGCATGACCACGAGCCTCACCACTCTGATGATCCTCGGACCCTTTGTGGGTTTCTTCGGCACTGGTTACTTCTCCGGCTTCGCCGCGATCGCTTCGGAAATCTTCCCGACCGAAATCCGGGCCACCGCAATGGGACTCACCTACAACATCGGCCGCGGCTTCTCCGCACTGGCGCCTTTCGTGGTCGGCGCGATCGCCAAGGAGTACTCGTTCTTCGCGGCGTTCCTGCTTCTGGCCGCGGCATTCCTCGCCGCGGCGATGTTTGCCCTGGCGCTTCCGGAGACGAAGGGGAAAGCGCTCGAATAGCTCCGCCTACTTCACTACTTTGACCGTGGCTTCGATGCGTGATTCACCCGCTGGAGGGTCCCCGGGATCTTCAGACAACCTTCAGATCAGGGCGGATTCCCCTGGCACGGCGCTTGCTCTTCCGTTGACGTGGTCGATAAACCCGTCATCAGGAGGAGTCAAATGAACAAGCTCAACAAGATCGTATTGTTTTCCCTGGCCGCTTTCACCGCCGTGAGTGCGGTTGAAGCCCGCCCCAGGAAGGACGCCACGACTGAACCAGAAATCGTGAAGGCGGTGCGAGAGAAGCTGGAGCGGCTTCCGTACTATGGGGTCTTCGACATCCTCAACTATCAGGTGAGTGACCACGGCGCCGTCGAACTTGGCGGCTTCGCGTTCCGCGACTCCCTTAAGAAAGAAGCGGAAGACGCTGTCCTCGAAGTACCCGGCGTGAAACAAGTCGTGAACCGGATCGAGGACCTCGAATGGGGCGTGCTCGATGACGAGATCCGCGCCAAGGTCTATCTCACCATCTATCGCGACAGCTTCCTTTCGCGCTACGGCACCTCCACCGACCAGGCTCTCGCGAATGGAGTCGGCTATGGCCCGCGAGGACGGTTGGGAGTATTTGGTCCGCTGGGCATCGGCAATCCGTACCTCCCTGGCTTCAATCCCACGGGCGACTACGGAATCCGCATCCTCGTGACCCGAGGCGAAGTTTTTCTGGTCGGAGATGTGGACTCCGAAGGAGACAGGATCCTGGCCGGTCTCAAAGCCCGCGGTGTGTTTCCGGTGAAGAATGTGTTCAACGAACTTACGGTGAAGGGTCGGAAGCCCGAGCCCGGACAAAACGAAAAGGCGCGTGCGAAGCCGGGCGTCTACATCGCGGACACGTTCTAAAGCTCTTCCCCGCGCAAGGCCTCGGGACCCCGCACTTCCCCGGGCCGTTTCTCACAAGGACGGTGAAAGCCGAATCCTCGGCTTCGGGACTGCTCTCCATCACGGACGAGTAGGAGTACGAACCCAACGGACCTCATCACAAGGGCTGGTCGGCTGCTACGGCCGTCTCACGAGTACGCCGCGGGCATCCCGCAGACGCCCGGT
>JANLWV010000386.1:0-2266 GCA_031364765.1 Vicinamibacteria bacterium | reverse complement strand
TCGACTCGATCAACGTGGTTAACTCTTGTTCCAAGTTGGATGCCTCGCAGCGTGAAATATCGGATCTGCTCATCTTTCACGGCCGCAGAGTGTGCGACGCCCGGAAACCGCGCTGCGGCCAGTGCGGTGTCTTCGATCTCTGCGAATGGACCTCAAAGCAAGCGTACGCGCACGGCGACACCAAGCCGAAGGCGAGAAGGCCAGCAGAGGCCGGGAAAGCGAAGGTGAAGCGATGAGCCCGCGCACGATCGTCGCCGCGGTTTGTCAGATGCGCTCCAGCGAAGACGTCACCCGAAACCTGATGGCGGCGGAGACGCTGGTCCGAGACGCCGCGCAGGCCGGAGCGAGATTCGTGACCCTGCCCGAGTGCATGGTGTTCCTGAAGTCCGAGGGAGAGAGTGCGCCGGAGGCTCAGAGCATCGTCGGACCCTGGGCCAAGCGATTCTCGGATCTCGCCCGCGAGTTGAAGATCACGATCCTCATGGGATCGTTTCCCGAAACGGCTGATGACGCCGCGCGGCCGTACAACACGACACTGCTCTTCGGCCCGACCGGGGAGCGAGTGGCGGCGTATCGGAAGATGCATCTTTTCGACATCGACCTTCCCGGCCTCGAACACCTGAAGGAATCGAAGGCCACGTCGCCGGGGACGGAGCTGGTGGTGGCCGATGCGGGTTTTGCCACGCTCGGTCTTTCCATCTGCTACGACCTGCGTTTCCCGGAGCTTTACCGCGCGCTGTCGGCTCAGGGCGCCGAAATTCTTCTGGTGCCCTCGGCGTTCACCGACCGCACCGGGCGCGATCACTGGGAAGTCCTGCTGCGCGCTCGTGCGATCGAAAACCTCTGCTACGTCATGGCTCCGGCTCAGTGGGGTAAACACGGCGGCAATCGCGTTAGCCATGGCCACGCCATGATCGTCGATCCGTGGGGATCGGTGGTCGCTCAGGTTCCGGACGGAGAAGGTTTCGCGCTAGCGGTGCTCGACTTCGACCGGCTGCACCGGCTGCGTGCGGAGCTACCGGCGCTTCAAGCCAAGAAGCTGTAGGCATGACGCTCTCCGTCGCTCCCCCTCGGGTTCTCAATATCGACGACCTCCGACGCCTGGCGAAACGCCGGCTGCCGCGGATGGCGTTCGATTACATCGACGGCGGCGCCGATCGCGAGATCACGCTGCGCGAGAACAGCGCGGCGTTCGACCACGTGTTCTTCCGCCCGCGATGCGCGGTGGCCACCCCGAACTGCGACCTCAAGACTACGGTTCTCGGAACCACCCTGAGCCTGCCGTTCATCCTCGCCCCGGTTGGCAGCTGCCGGATGTTCTATCCGCGGGGCGAGGAAGTCGCGGCTCGAGCCGCGGGGAAAGCCGGGACCGCCTACACCCTGTCGACGTTATCTGGCTGCCGCCTGGAGGACGTGAAGGCGGCGACGGCCGGGCCGGCCTGGTATCAGCTTTATCTCGTTGGAGGCCACGATGTCGCGCTGGCGGCGATGGCGCGCGCCAAGGCCGCGGGCTACTCGGCGCTCTTCCTCACCGTCGACACGCCGGTCGCGGGAATGCGGGAGCGGGATCTTCGCAACGGAACGAAGGAACTGCTTGCGCGCCGGCCGCTGGCGATGCTTCCGTATCTTTCGCAGATGATGGTCCGACCCGGCTGGCTTTTCGCGTGGCTTTTGGACGGCGGTTTGATGAACTTCCCGAACATCGTACTGAAGGACGGCGCCATGGGCTATGCCGACGTGGGCGCCGCACTCGAGCAGTCGATGGTGTCGTGGGACGATCTGCGCTGGATCCGCGAGGCCTGGAAGGGGCACATCGTGGTGAAGGGCGTGCACATCGGCGACGACGCCCGGCGTGCCATGGACGAGGGTGCTGACGCCATCGTGGTGTCGAACCATGGCGGGCGGCAACTCGACACGGTGGCGCCGACCATCCGCGCATTGCCCGAGATCGTGGCCGCTGTGAACGGCCGTGTCGAGGTCCTGATGGACAGCGGCATACGCAGCGGGAGCGATGTCGTGAAGGCTCTTTGTCTGGGCGCCCGCGCGGTCCTCATCGGCCGGGCTTACGCGTACGGACTAGCGGCCGCGGGCGAAGCCGGCGTCGCGCGCTCGATCGAGATTCTCCGCACCGACATCGTCCGCACTCTCAAGCTGCTTGGGTGCGATTCGACCGCCAAGCTCGACCGGTCCTTCGTAGACGTGCCCGCGGAGTGGCTGAGGCGGGCCATTCGCTGATACCCGCAGACGTCAGAGGGCCAGGGGTCGG